>JAXDHL010000615.1:0-3028 GCA_034664525.1 Solirubrobacteraceae bacterium | reverse complement strand
AGGTGCGGCTGCACGGTGGATTGCTCGAAAGCCTGACCGGAGCCGTCGGCGGCGACCCCAAGGCGGTCGAGACGCGTGCCGGGCTGCTCGGGATCGACCTCCGGGGGGCGCAATGTGTCGTGGCCATCGGCCGGAGTCCCGCGGGCGAGCCGACGTTGCCGGTCGTGATCGCCGCCGGACAGCGGGCGTGTGCGCTCCTCGGTATCCGGGGCGTCTTCGCCCAGCGCGACCAGGCGATCATCGGGCTGCTCGTCTCCGCCGATCGAGCCGTCTCCCGCGAGATCGTGGAGGAGTGGACGACGGCGTTCGATGCGCAGCTCGCGCAGCGCGGCGTCGACGCGCCCGGGAAGGTCGGCGTCTCGGCCGTTCCCCTCGAGCCCGGGCACATCGCCGACGGCCTCGAAGGCGCGCAGCAGGCGCTGCGCGTCGGCTGCCTGCGCGACCACGGACGGCTGACGTACGTGCAGGACGTCGAGCTGTTTGCCGTGTTCGCGGACTCCATGAAGCAGGATCAGCTCAAGAGCTACGTCGAGCACAGCATCGGCGAGCTGATCGCCTACGACGAGCGTACGAACTCCGAGCTGGTTCGCACGCTCGAGGCGTATCTGGACTCCAGCTGCGTCGCCCGGCACGCCGCCGCCGCGCTCTACCTGCATCCGCACTCGCTCCGCTATCGGCTGCGGCGGATCGAGGAGGTGCAGGGACTGGACCTGCAGGACCCGTTCGCCCGCCTGACCGCCCACCTCGCCACGAAGGTCCGGCCGCTGCTCGCTTGCGCATGAGTGGCGCACCGGGCTCGGGGCGGATGCGCCTATGGAGACATAGCCGCGAGGTTTCGCCGCTCATACGCTGCGCCGAGCCGTCGGACGACCCCGGAAGGAACACAGCATGAGAGCACTCGGCATCGACGTCGGCGGCACCTTCACCGACTTCGTCCTCTTCGACGCGGACACCAAGGACTCCCGTGTCCTGAAGCTCAGCAGCGGCGTCGACACGGCGGCAACCGTCATCAAGGGCATCCGCGACATCACCGAGCAGGCCGGCCTCGAGCCATCGGACGTCGATCTGCTCATCCACGGGACGACGGTGGCGACGAACGCCCTCCTCGAGTACGACGGGGCGGAGGCCGGGATGATCACGACGGAGGGCTTCCGCGACGTCACCCACATCGGCCGCCATCAGCGGCCGCAGAACTACTCGATCCAGCAGGACATCCCGTGGCAGGTGCGCCCGCTGGTCAAGCGGCGCCATCGTCACACGGTCCCTGAGCGTCTCGTCCCGCCGCTGGGGGACGTGCTGGTCGAGCTCGATCGCGGCGCGACCAGGCGGGCTGCCGAGGCCCTGTCGGAGGCCGGCGTCGAGGCCGTGTCGGTCTGCTTCCTGTTCTCCTACCTCAACCCGGAGCACGAGCGCGAGGCGGCGGAGATCGTCCGCGACGTCATGCCCGACGCGTACGTGTGCACGTCGCACGAGGTGGTTCCGCAGTTCCGCGAGTTCGAGCGCTTCACGACCACGGCGATCAACGCGTTCGTCGGCCCGAAGGTCAAGCGCTACATCCAGAAGCTCGACCGTGAGATCCGTGCGGCAGGCGTCGGCTCTGCGCTGCACGTGATGCAGTCCAATGGCGGGACCGCGACCGCCGAGGTCGCAAGCGAGCGCCCGGTCACGCTGTTGCTCTCCGGTCCGGTCGGCGGCGTGATGGGCGGCATCTGGAGCGCCGAGCGCGATCGTCGCCACCTCGCGACGCTCGACGTCGGCGGGACGAGCGCCGACATCGGGATCGTGACCGAGGACGGCCTCGTCGAGGCGCGCTCGCGCGACACCTGGATCGCCGGCTACCCCGTCATGGTGCCGATGATCGACATCGAGACGATCGGCGCCGGCGGGGGCAGCGTCGCGTACATCGACCGCGCCGGGGCGCTCCACGTCGGACCTCGCAGCGCCGGGTCCCAGCCGGGGCCCGCCGCCTACCAGCGCGGCGGCATCGAGCCGACCGTCACCGACGCCAACGTCGTCCTCGGCCGGCTGCCACAGTCGCTCGCCGGGGGGCTCGAGCTCAGCCGCGAGCTGGCCGAGAATGCGATCGAGCCCGTTGCCGAAGCGCTCGGCCTCAGCGTGGCGGAGACCGCGGCGGGCATCATCCGCATCGTCAACGAGAACATGGCTGCGGCGCTGCGGACCAAGACGATCGAGCGCGGACTCGATCCGCGCGACTTCCTGCTCAGCGCCTTCGGCGGTGGTGGGCCGGCTCAGGGCGCCGAGCTCGCCGCCATCCTGGACATCCCTCAGGTCATCATCCCGCCGAACCCGGGCGTCACGTCGGCCGCCGGCCTGCTCACCTCGGACCTGCGGTATGACATCAGCCAGTCCTACCTCGCGCGCCTCGAGGAGGTGGAGGCAGGCGATCTCCGTGCACGCTTCGAGCAGCAGGAGCGCGTGCTGCGCGAGCGCCTGCGCGGCGACGGACAACGGGACGACGAGATCCACGTCGAGTGGGCGGCGGACCTGCGCTACCACGGCCAGAGCTACGAGCTCAAGATCGCGATCCTGTCCAAGGACCTCGGCGATGACACCGGCGCGCAGCTGCAACGGGCCTTCCACGAGGGCCACGAGCGGGAGTTCGGCCACCACTTCCCCGAGTACGACGTGGAGCTGGTCAACCTGCGCCTCACCGGCACCGGCACGCTCCCGCACCTCACCCACGGTGAGGTGACCGGCACGACGCTCGACGAGGCCCGGGTCGATCGCGTCGAGGTCGGCTTCGCCGACGGCTCCGGTGCGGTACAGATGCTCGACACCGACGTGTACGAGCGGCTGCTGCTGCCCGTCGACGAGGACATCAGCGGGCCGGCGATCGTCGTCCAGCTCGACTCAACGACGCTCGTCCCGCCCGACTGCACGGTTCGCCGGGACCGCATCAACAACCTGCTGATCACCGTCGGCCAGCGCTAGGGGAGCCGCTTCATGGACGCCATCACCGCCCAGGTCATCCAGGGCCGGCTCAACCAGATTGCCCTGGAGATGAGCC
>JAXDHL010000614.1:0-11729 GCA_034664525.1 Solirubrobacteraceae bacterium | reverse complement strand
GTCCACTCGATCCGCAGGCCGGCGCCCGCGCCGAGGTCCTCGAGCTCCTCGCGGTACAGCGCGTCCTCCGGCGAGCGCGCGGAGGCGAGCAGCGCGGCGGGCAGCTCGCTGCCGCGCGCAGCGCGGTGGCGCAGCATCGACATCAGCGGCGCGAGGCCCGACCCGCCGCCGACCAGCAGCAGCGGGCCGCCGTCGGTCACGCTCCACGTGAAGTGCCCGCCGATCGGCCCGCGCAGCTCGAACGTGTCGCCCGGCCGCAGCTCGTCGACCAGGTATGCCGAGACCTCCCCGTCCTCGACCAGCTCGACCGTCAGCTCCAGCGCGTCGAGCTCCGGCGCCGAGGCGATCGAGTACGAGCGCTGGGCCTGGTAGCCGTCGTCGGCGGTCAGCCGGACGTCGACGTGCTGGCCGGCGCGGTGGCGCGGGAAGCCGGGCACGTCGAGCACGAGCGTCCGCGCGTGCGGCGTCTCCTCGACCACGTCCAGGACGGTCGCGGAGCGCCAGACGATCCGCGGGCGGGTGGGTGCCGCTAGTCGTTCCAGTAGCGCTGCTCCCGCCACGGGTCGCCGTGGTTGTGGTACCCGAAGCCCTCCCAGAAGCCGGGCTCGTCCTGGACGGTCAGCGACAGCCCGCGCAGCCATTTCGCGCTCTTCCAGAAGTACAGATGCGGGACCAGCAGCCGGGCGGGCCCGCCGTGCTCGGGCTCGAGCGGCTGGCCGTCGTAGGTGTGCACCACCCAGGCCCGCCCCTCGGTGACGTCCTCCAGCGCGAGGTTCGTCGTGTAGTCGCCGTCGCTCCAGGCCGTCAGGAAGTCCGCCTCCGTCCCAACGGACTCGAGCAGCGTGTCGACCGAGACGCCGGTCCACGTGGTGTCGAGCTTGGACCACTTGGTGACGCAGTGGATGTCGACGGTGAAGCTCTCCTGCGGGAGCGCGAGCAGCTCCTCCCAGGTCCAGCGCGCGGCGGCGTCGACGGCGCCGTCGATGGTCAGCGTCCACTCCTCGAGCGGCGCGTGCGGGGTCGGCCCCGCCGACAGCACGGGGAAGTCCGGCGTCAGGTACTGGCCGGGCGGGAGGCGGGCCGGATCGGCGTCCGGCCGGCGGCGCCCGTGGAAGCCGCGGGAGATCGAAGGCATCGCTGCGGACGCTACGCCGCTCGCGCGGGCGCGACAAGACGTACGATCGGCCGATGCCCGACGCCCGGCTGCACTTCACCGACTCCGACGAGGCCAACGCGCTGATCGCCACCGACCCGATGGCGCTGCTGGTGGGCTTCGTGCTCGACCAGCAGGTGACCGTCGAGAAGGCGTTCCTGGGCCCGCTCGTGCTGCGCGAGCGGCTCGGCTCGATCGACGCGGCGACGCTGGCGGACGCCGACCTCGAGCCGGTGTTCCGCGAGCGGCCGGCGATCCACCGCTTTCCCGCCTCGATGGCGCGGCGCGTGCACGATCTCGCGGTTCACGTGCGCGACGTCTACGACGGCGACGCCGGCCGCGTGTGGACCGACGCCGCCGACGGCGCCGAGCTGCGCGCCAACCTGTCCGCGCTGCCCGGCTTCGGCGAGATGAAGATCAAGGCGCTCGGGTCCGTGCTGGCCAAGCGCCTCGGCGTCGCCGCCGCGCAGGACCTGATCCCGTGGCACCCGACGCTCGGCGACGTCGACTCCGCGCAGGCGCTGGCCGACTACCGCGCGGCCAAGAAGCTCCACAAGGCGGAGTGGACGAAGGGTCCGGCGCCCGGCGCAGCCCGCGCGTAGGCCACGAGCAGCGCGGGCGCCGGGCCCGGGTTGCGCACCGTCAGCCCCTCCGCGCACACGACCGACCCGGCGCCGAAGGCGGCGCGGGCCCGGCCGAGCTCGACCCGCCCCCGCCCCACGAGCACCAGCGCGTCCCGCCACGCCGGGTCATCGCCGGTGCGCTCCTCCCCGGGCAGGAGGGCGACCTCCCGCCGGACGAGCGTCACAACGTCGGCGGGAGCCCGAAGGCGCCGAACAGCTCGTGGTTGAAGGTCGTGATCTCCGCGACGCGGCCGTCACCCTCGATCCGGAACACGTCGAGCTTGAACGCGATCGCGACGTCCTCGCCGGGGCGCCGCAGGTAGGACGCCGCGGCCGGCATCCGGTTGGCGCGGGTCGGGAGAAGCAGCCAGCTGCCGAAGCCGTCGGCGTCGAACGCGTCCGCGAACAGCGGGGCCATCGACGCCCAGCCCTCGTAGACCATCGGGTGCGGCGGCATCGTCACGCGGATGTCCTCGCGTACGACGGCCGCGAAGCCCTCCACGTCATTGGTCTGGTGAGCGTCGATCAAGCGCTGCAGCAGCCGCCGCTCGGCGGCCCCGACGTCGGTGCCGGACGGCCACTCGGTGCGCCGTCGCGGGAGCGTCTGCTCCATCGTCTCGCGGGCGCGCTGCAACGCGGAGTTGGCCGACGCGACCGATCCCTCGAGCAGCTCGGCGGTCTCCTTCGCCGACCAGCCGAGCACGTCGCGCGCCAGCAGCGCCGCGCGCTGCCGGGCCGGCAGGTGCTGGATCGCGGCCAGGAACGCGAGCTCGATCGTCTCCTTGGCGACGACCGCGGCGTCCGGGCCGGCGGCGTTGTCGGCGACCTCGTCGAGCAGGTGGTCGGGATAGGGCTGCAGCCACGGGACCTCGGCCATGCTGGCGGCCGCCCCGGGGATCGAGCCGGCCTGCGGCTCGTGCGCCTGGAGCCGGCGGCGCTTGCCGGACTCGAGGGCGTCCAGGCAGGCGTTGGTGGCGATCTTGTAGAGCCAGGCGCGGAAGCTCGCCCGGCCGGCGTAGGTCTCACGGCGCCGCCATGCGCGCAGGAACGTCTCCTGGACGAGGTCCTCGGCGTCCTCGAAGTTGCCCATCATCCGATAGCAGTGGACGTGCAGCTCGCGGCGGTGACGCTCCGCCATCGTGCTGAAGGCCGGCTGGTCGAGGTCGGTGCTCATGCCTGTATGACGGCGGCGCGGGGCGGAACTCATCGGCGCGACCACGGCGTCCGCGGGCGCTCCTGGGCGACGCCGTCGAGCTCGAGGTCGATCCGCTCGTCGAAGAACGCGATCCGGTCGCGGATGGCGGCGACCGCCGGAAGCGGCTCGGCGTAGCTCCACGCCAGGTCGTCGTGCGCGCCGAAGCTGCGGTAGGCGGCGGTCCCCTTGTACGGGCAGCGGGTCGCCGTGTCGGTCGGCGCCAGGAGGTCGAGCCGGACGTCCTCCGCGGGCAGGTACCAGCGCGGCGGCAGCCCGGTCTCGAACAGCGCGACGGGCCGGTCGGACTCGGCGAGGGTCTCCCCCTCGACGCTGATGCGCACGTGGCGGGTGCTCGGCAGGGCGTCGGCGCGCTTCTGCGGGTCGCGCGCGTGCACGTGCACCTCCTCGGCCTCCTCGAACCAGCGCACGCCCTGGTCCCAGGTGAACGTCCAGTGGTCGTCGAGGATGCGCTGGGCGTCGTCGCCGAGCAGGTCGGTGCGGATGTCGGCCTCCGGGATCGCGTAGGTCGGCAGGCGGCCCGGGCCATAGCGGACCACGAGCAGCGCCCGGCGCGTGTCGGCGATCCAGGTGTCGCCGGCCTTCACGCGGATCCAGCGCGCCGTCGGCTCGATCCGGCCGCTCGGGAAGCGCGGGCCGCGGTCGGACGGCAGGAACGACCACAGCTCGCAGTCCGCGCGGACGTCCTGCTTGACGTGCTGGGAGCGCATGACGCCCTCGCGGACGTAGCCGGCGCGGGTGGCGACGGTCTGCGACGCGCGGTTGTCGACATCGATGATGAGGTACACGCGCTGCAGACCGCGCTCGTCGAGCGCCCAGCGCGTCAGCGCCTCGAGGATCGCCCGGCCGGCGCCCCGGCCGCGCGCGCCGGGCGCCACGATGTAGCCGAGCTCGGCCTCGCCGGCCGCGGCGTCGACGTGCGGCACGAGCCCGAGCCCGACGAACCGTCCCTCGGGGTCGAGCGCGGCGAACCCGTCGGCGGTGCCCGCGGGCCGGGCGGCCGCGTAGCGGCCGATCCAGCTTCCGGCGAAACCATCGGGGACCGGGACCGGCACGCGGGTGAAGCGCAGCACCGCGGGGTCGCCGAGCAGGCCGTCGATGTCACCCAGATGGGTCTCCGTCAGCGGTTCGAGGCGCACGTCCATGGTGCGCGCCGAAGCCTACGCGCGGGCGGCGCGCCAGGCCGCGTGCTCGCGGCCGAGCTGCGTGCGCGGCTCGAGCCCGGCGCGCAGCTCGTCGCCGACCGCGTGCCAGTCGGCAGCGGCGCGCAGGTCGCACAGGACGCTGAAGACGAGGTTCTCCATCCGCCGCAGCAGCAGCGCCTCTGGCGGGACGTCGAACGCGCGCAGCATCTTCAGCCACTCGGGGCCGAGGTTCATGGCCTCGCGCGCGAGCTCGACGGCATAGTCGCCGGTCAGCCGGAACGGCTGCTCGGCCTCCCACATCCACTCGCCGGTCAACAGCAGGTAGCGCAGCAGCAGGTCCTCGTCGACCGGGCCCTTGAGGTAGCCGAGGTCGCGGAACGCCGCCGCCAGCGCCGGCGCGTCCTGATCGGTCAGCGCGCGGTAGATGCTCGCCTCGCGCTCGATGTAGCCCTTCGGAAGCGCGCGCACGAGCCCGAAGTCGAGCGCGACCAGGCGCCCGTCGGCGCGGTCGCGCAGCAGGTTCCCCGGGTGCGGGTCGCCGAGCGCGATCCCGTGCTCGCGCGCGGTGGCGAAGAAGAACCGGAACGCGGTCTCGCCGAAGCGGTCGCGGTCCGGGTCGGGCAGCGCCTTGACCGCGTCGTAGTCGATCCCGTCGATCCACTCGGTCACCAGCACGCGGCGGGTCGACAGCGACGTGTCGACGGCGGGGACGTGCACGTGCGGGTGGTCGCGCCAGGCGCGGGCGATGGTGCGGCCGTTGGCGGCCTCGAGCTCGTAGTCGAGCTCCTCGGAGATCCGCTCGCGCAGCTCGTTGACGAGCACCTTGCCGTCGAGGCCCGGCGACAGGCGCTTGACCAGCGGCACCAGCGCGCGGGCGGCGCGCAGGTCGGCGTCCACCGCCTCGGCGATTCCGGGGTACTGGACCTTGACGGCGACCGTGGCGCCGTCGTGGGTGGTCGCCCGGTAGACCTGCCCGATCGAGGCGGCCGCGGCCGCCTCGGTGTCCAGCTCGGCGAGGATCCGCGACGGCGGCTCCCCCCACTCCTGGCGCATCACCTTCTCCATGTCCTTGAAGGAGACGCGCGGTGCGTCGTCGCGCAGGTCGGCGAGCTTGGCCTTCAGGCGCTCGCGGTCCTCGGGCTCGAGGTTGGGCAGGTCGACCGTCGAGAGCACCTGCCCGAACTTCATCGCGGCGCCCTTCATCCGGCCCAGCTGCTCGACGACCTCCTCGGCGATCCGGGCGTAGCGCTTGCTCTGCGCGAGCCGCCGCTGCTCGTCGTCGCGGTTGCGGTCGGCGAGCCGGCCGCCGGCGGCGCGGGCGCCCTGGCCGGCGACGAGCGCGCCGATGCGCGCGGAGCGGCCGAGGCGGGAGGTGGGCGGGCGGCGTTCGGCCATCAGGTCGGGGTACGGCCGCGCGGGGCGCCCGGGTCACCAGCAGCTTGACAGGACCGCTCAACCCGTGAACTGGCCGACGATCGCCCCGATGCCGGCCGTGACCGCCATCGCCACGGCGCCCCAGACCACGACGCGGATCGTGGCCGGCAGACGCGGCGCGCCGCCGAGCCGGGCCCCGATGCCGCCGAGCAGGGCCAGCGCCACCAGCGTCGCGACGACGCAGACGGCGGCGCGCGCCGAGGCGGGCGCGACGCCGATCGCCACCAGCGGCAGGATCGCGCCGGCCGAGAACGCGAGCGCGGACGCCCATGCCGCCTGCAGCGGCCGGGCGCGGCGCTGCTCGTCGAAGCCGAGCTCGTCACGGGCGTGGGCCGCGAGCGCGTCGCTGTCGGTCAGGGCGACGGCGACCTCGCGCGCGAGCGCGGCCGGGAGCCCGCGCCGCTCGTAGATCCCGGCGAGCTCGTGCAGCTCGCCGCCGGGATCGGCGGCCAGCTCGCGCCGCTCGAGCCGCAGGTCGGCCGCCTCGACGTCGCGCTGGGAACTGACCGAGACGTACTCGCCGGCGGCCATCGACAGTGCGCCCGCGGCCATGCCGGCGACGCCGGCGGTCACGATGGCGTCCCGCGAGCCACCGGCGGCGGCGACGCCGAGCACCAGGCTGGCGGTGGAGACGATGCCGTCGTTGGCGCCCAGCACCGCCGCTCGCAGCCAGTTCGACCTGTGGCCCAGGTGCGCGACTTCCATCACCTGACTGTGGCACACGGCGACCACCCGGCCGGTGTCGCACACTGGGGGTCCGTGACCGACGACGAGCGCATCGACGTGTCCCTGGCGCGGCGGCTGATCGGGACCCAGTTCCCGCAGTGGTCGCAGCTGCCGATCGCGGCGGTCGAGCTCGACGGCTGGGACAACCGCACGTTCCGGCTCGGCCACGAGCTGACCGTCCGGCTGCCCAGCGGCGACTGGTACGCGCAGCAGGTCGACAAGGAGCAGCGGTGGCTGCCGGTGCTCGCCCCGCAGCTGCCGCTGCCGATCCCGCTCCCGGTGGCCAGGGGCGAGCCCGACTCCGGGTACCCCTACCCGTGGTCCGTGTACCGCTGGCTCGACGGCGAGGTCGCGGCGAGCGCGCGCATCGGCGATCTCCCGGGCTTCGCGACGACGCTGGCCGGGTTCCTGAATGCGCTCGCTCGCGTCGACGCGACCGGCGGCCCGCTGCCCGGCCGGCACAACTTCTTCCGCGGCGGCCCGCTGGCCACCTACGCGGAGGAGACGCTGAGGGCGATCGACGCGCTCGGAGACGAGGTGCCCGCGGAGGCGGTCAACCGCGTGTGGGAGGCCGCCATGACGACGTCATGGGACCGCCCGCCGGTGTGGTTCCACGGCGACGTCGCCACCGGGAACCTGCTGGTGCGCGACGGGCGGCTGGCGGCGGTGCTCGACTTCGGGTCGTCGGGCGTCGGCGATCCCGCGTGCGACACGGTGATCGCCTGGACATTCCTGTCGGGGGCGAGCCGCGACCGGTTCCGGGCCGTCCTCGACGTCGATGGCGCCACGTGGTCGCGCGGCCGCGGCTGGGCGCTTTGGAAGGCGCTGATCACGCTCGTGGGGCAGCTCGAGCGCAACGCCTCCGAAGCCACCGTCACGCGCGCGCAGATCGACCGGATCCTGGCCGACCACGCGCAGGAGCGCTGACGCCCGGCGCGCGATCCAACGAATGTCCAACCAACGCGGGATCGGCCTCAAGCCCACGGGTGATCGTCCCGATGTCGTGAGCACCCCGGCGCCGCGCCCCGCCTGAGCGCGCCGGCCATCCCTCGCCCATCCGCCCCGGGAGGTCCGGTGCCCCGCCTCCGTCGTCTGCGCACGCCCGCGCTGGCCGTTGCCGCTGCTGTGACCGTGCTCGCCGCGCCGGCGGCCGCCTCGGCGTCGGCGATCTCGGGCACGGCGTACCAGGACCTCAACCGCGACGCGGTGCAGGAGCTCGACGAGGGCGGCCTGAGCGACCAGCAGATCTACCTGTTCGACAGCTCCGGGACCAACACGGCCGCGACGCAGACGGACGCCCTGGGCCGCTACAGCTTCAGCGGCCTCGCGGACGGCGCGTACCGGGTCGCGTACGCCTCGCCGTCGTGGTGGGCGATCCGCGACGCCTGGGTCCCGACCACCACCCGGTCGCTCCGCCCGTCGCTCGACGTCCAGCTGAGCGGCTCGGCCACCGCCGACTTCGGCTGGCGGCCGATCGTCCGCTCCACGGACCCGGCGGCGCCGATCTCGACCTACCAGGCGCCGAGCGGGCTGCGCGTGGCCAGCTACGACGACGTCGTGCCGGGCCGCGAGCTCTACGACGCGCTCGCCGCCGCGCGCATCGGCGCCGAGGCGCCGTTCACGACGGTGCGCTTCGACCTGACCGACGGCAGCACGACGTCGGCGTCCGCCGTGCAGTCCAACGGCGGCCCCTACACGGACTACAGCGCCACCTCCTACGTGGGCTACACGACATGGCTGGACAACGGCGACCGCACGCTGACCCACGAGTACGGGCACGCGTGGAGCCTCTACTGCGCCTACATCGTCCAGCAGGACCCGTCGCTCGGCGCCTACCTGCGGGCCCGCGGACTGGCCGGCGACCCGCGCGTCGGCTCGTCCTACCCATGGGAACCGCGCGAGATGATCGCGGAGGACTACCGCCAGCTGTTCGGCTCCGCCAACGCGCGCAGCGGCGGTCAGATGAACACCGCGATCCCCCCGGCGAGTGACGTGCCGGGGCTGGCGGACTTCCTCTCGACCACGTTCACGACGGCGCCCGCAGCGGCGGCGCCGGCCGCGACCCCGACTCCCACCCCGACTCCCACACCGACGCCCACCGCGACGCCCACGCCCACGCCGACCCCGACCGCGGCGCCCGTTGCCCCCAGGGTGAGCTCGCTGGGCATGAACCCGGATCCGGTCAAGGTCACGGGCACCGCCGCGTTCTCCCTCTCGGCCCCGGCGTCCGTGACCGTCCGCATCCTCACCGGCAAGGGCGCGCTGGTGCGCACGCTGCTCTCCGGGGTCGCCACGGCGGCCGGGTCGAGCAGCGTCACCTGGGACCGCAAGGACGCGTCCGGGCGGCGGGTCGGGAAGGGCACCTACAGCGTGCGGGTCGACGCCGTGGACGCCTCCGGGCAGCTGGCGAGCGCCAGCGCGCCGTTCGCCGTCTCGAGCTGAACGAGCACAGCGGGGGCCGGCGTCGCCGCCGGCCCCCGGAGTGCTGCTGGCTCAGTGCGTGCCCGAACCGAGGTCGACCGTCGCCGTGAGGCTGGACGGGTGACCGCTGATGTCGCCGAAGCTGGCGCCGCCGGTGTCGCACAGCGCCTTCTGCTGCGCGGCCGTGAGGCTGCCGGCCCCGAGCGACTGCTTCGTCGTGCTCCCGACCGTCACCGCGCTCGAGTACAGGGTGTCCGTGCCCTCGTGGCACACGAGCACGACGACCCGGTGCTTGCGCGGGTCGACGAGCGAGACCGGGACGGTGTCGCCCTGGCCCGCCGCGCTGCCGAGCCCGACCGTGATGGCCTTGTCGGCGGCGCTGTCGTAGTGGGCCGGCGTCGAGCTCTCGACGACCCAGTACTTGCCCGGCGCGACGTTCGTGATGTCGCACGTGCCGGTACTGGCGGTCGTGCACTGCTTCGCCGTGGCGGTGTCCTCGGCGCCGCGGGATCCGCCGACCGGCGCGGCGTCGGTGTAGAGCGTGAACTCCGCACCGCTGAGCGCGTTGCCCGCGTCGTCGGCCTTCGTGATGCTGACCTTGCCGTTGACCACCGGGTCGGTGAACGACAGGTTGTCCGTGTCGCCGGTGTGCGCGGCGGACCCGAGGCCGACGTGCACGGTCTGATCCGGCGCGGCGCTGTAGCCGGCCGGGACCGTGGTCTCGACCACCCAGTAGTCACCCAGGTTCACGTCGCTGATCGAGCACGTGCCCGCGGCGGCGGTCGTGCAGGTCTTCGCCGTCGCCGTGTCCTCGGCTCCGCGGGACCCGCCCACGGGGGCGCTGTCGGTGTACAGCGTGAACGTCGCACCCGGCAGGTCCGAGCCGGCGATCCCGAACTTGTGGATGTTGATCGTGCCCTTGACGACCGGGTCGGAGATCACGACGTTGACCGTCGCGCCCTGGCCGGCCGATCCGCCGACCGGCACGGTCACCTGCTTCTCGCCCGCCGTGCCGTAGCCGGCCGGGGTCGTCGTCTCGACGATCCAGTAGTTGCCGGGCGGCACGTCGGTGAAGGAGCAGTCGCCACCCGCGTCGGTCGCGCACGAGCTGCCCGTGTCGGTGTCGATCAGGATGCCGTCACGGGTCGAGCCAGCGACGCCGCTGTTGAGGCCGTTGTCCTGGTAGAGCTCGAACACCGCGCCCTGCAGCGCCGTGCCGCCGACACCGGTCTTGTGGATGTTGATCGTCCCCGGCGCCGCGGCGTCGGTGAACGAGACCGACTTCGTATCGCCCGTGCCGGGCGAGGAGCCGACGCCGATCGTGATGTGCTTGTCGTCGGCCTTCACGTAGCCGGCCGGGACCGTGGTCTCGACCACCCAGTAGTCGCCCAGCGGGACCAGCGAGATGCTGCAGTCGCCGGTGGTGTTGTCCGTCGTGCACTTCAGCGTCGTCGAGGTGTCCTCGGCGCCGCGCGTCCCGCCGACCGGGGCGTTGTCCCTGTAGAGCGTGAACTCGGCGCCGCCGAGGTTGCCGCCCGTGGCCTTGTCCTTGTGGACGTTGACCGTGCCCGGGACCACCGGGTCGTTGAAGGTGACGCCGGTCGCGCCGGACGAGCAGGTGCCCGCGCCGGCGATGTTGACGGTCTTCGGGCTGGTCGGGTCGACCGTGTGGCCGTTCGGCGCCTTGGTCTCCGTGACCGTGTGGTTGCCGAGCGTGAGGCCGCCGACGCACACCTTGCCGGTGGCGTCGGTGGTGTAGGTGCCGGAGCCGTCGATCGAGAACTCGGCCCCCTGAAGCGCGACGGTCGTGCCCGAGCGCAGCTTGGTGATCTCGATCGCCCCGGTCTGCTGCTTGTCGTTGTACGTGCAGGTGATCGAGTTGTCCGGGCTGGCGTCGATGCCCGAGATCGTGTCCGCGCTGAACGAGCCGTTGGAGCCAGAGGCGCCGGTGCACGACGGCGTGCCGTCGATCGCCCAGTTGGTCGGGACGTCCTCCTTGAGCTTGTACGTCACGTCCGAGCGGATCGCGATGTAGTTGCTCGTCGAGGAGCCGGCGGAGGTGAACACCACCGGCGGGGCCGTGTCGGTCGAGACCCCCAGCCGGAACGGGAAGCTGCCCTGGTTCGGCGTCGCGACCTTGGTGATGCGCAGGAAGGCGTCGCGCGGGACGAGCACGCAGTCGGACGGGTCCGACGTCGGCTGCTGCGACGGATACGAGCAGGTGTTGACGAGGTTCGCCGTCCCTGACCCACCGACGTCGCCGAGGTCGATGTGGCAGATCGCCTGCGTGTCCTTCTTGCCGCTGTGGAACGGGTCGGTCGCGTTGGTGTTCGTCGCGCACGCCGAGTTGATCGGGGTGACCTGCGCGTAGGTCGACGTGCAGCGGTCGACCTTGCCGTCACCGCAGGTGTAGACGCGCGGGCTGACGGGGGCCTGGACCGCCGGGTTGCCCTGGATCGTCACGCAGATGGCGAAGTTGACCTTGGAGTTCGTGTTCGTGTCGAACAGCGCGCAGGCGTCGCCCGTGTTGCCGCCCGACAGGCTGGTCTCGTCCCACTTCCACGAGACCCAGAGGTCACCAGGGGCCGGGTTGGCGACGGCCTGGGCACTCAGATCCTTCTGACCCGGCTGGTCGTCCGCGCCGTTCTCGTCATTGACGAACGTGAACGCCGGCGGGTTGCTCAACGACAGTGCCGCGAACGCCTGCGACACGAGCACCGGCACGGCGAGCACCATCAGCACCGACACCAGCAACATCGCGCGCCGGCCACGCCGGCGTCCCCCGGTGGGGGGCTTGTCCGAGCGACATGCTCGAACCCTGGGGTTGAACATCTGCACCCTCGCTCTCTCAGAAGGCACGCGGAAGCCCGGGCCTTCGGGCCCGTCCGAGTCGCGCCGGTTGACATCACTGCGCGCCGGCTGCGCCTCAGCCGCCGTAGGGAGGGTCTACAGGGAAGTTGTTCGTTGGAATAGGGTTAGACGGTGCGAACTTCGTGCGAGCTGCCGGCGTTGGG
>JAXDHL010000613.1:0-4433 GCA_034664525.1 Solirubrobacteraceae bacterium | reverse complement strand
CCCGCCCCGACGGCCGTGGTCGCGAACGCGAACCCCGAGCCGACGAGCACGCGGCTGGACGCCGGGACAGTCCAGTCGATCGCCGCCGAGCACGGCGTCCCCCCGTCGCTGGCCGCGGCCATCGGCTGGCCGGAGTCCGGCTTCAACAACGGCATGGTGTCCGGCGCGAACGCGCGCGGGATCATGCAGGTGATGCCCGGCACGTGGAACTGGATCCAGCAGAACCTCGCGGGCCGTGCGCTCGACCCGGCGTCCGCGGTCGACAACGTCCACGCCGGGGTGCTCTACCTCGGCAACCTGCTCAAGCAGACCGGCGGCGACCAGACCGCCGCGATCGCGGGCTACTACCAGGGCCTGGGCTCGGTGCGCTCTCGTGGCATGTTCGACGACACGAAGCGCTACGTGGCCAACGTGCAGGCGCTCCAGGGCCGGTTCGGGGGCTGACATCCAACCCGCGTAGAGCGTCTACGCGCCACAAGCGCCCAGCCGGCTAAAGCCCCGGCCGCATCGGCCGTCAACGACTATGTCCGATGCCGCCGGGGCCCCCGCCATTCACCGCCCTGCCCGTCGCCGCCCGCCGCTTCGTTCTCACGGTGGCCGCGCCGGCGCTCGTCGCCGTCTCCGTGGCGGGGCGACCTCGGTGACCACGCTCGCCCCGCGCTCGCGCAGGTGGATCGGCCCGTACGCCGGCGCGCTCGTCGCGCTCGCGGCCGGCATCGGCGCGCTGGCGGATCCGGCGAGGATCACCGCCGAGCCGATCCTGTTCGTCGCCCTGCTCGCCTCGGTGCTCGTGCTCGACGCGGTGCGCATCGACCTCTTCGAGCGGCTCCAGACCTCCCCGGCGGCGCTGCCCGTGCTCGTGCTGGCGGCGGCGTTCGGCCCGCTCGGCCCGCTGGCCGGCGAGGCGCTGATCTTCTTCGTGCGCGTCGTGCGGCGGACGCCGGTCGTGCGGGCGTCGTTCGACCTCGGGGCGCTCGCGCTCTCGGGCGCTTCGGCAGCCGGCGTCTACGCGTCGCTCACCGCCGCCGGCGTCAACGAGATCTGGGCGGGCGTCGCGGCCGGCGTCGCCTATTACGCGGTCAACATGCCGCTGCTGGCAATCGTGATCTCGCTGTCGAGCGGCGCCAGCCCGCTCGCGAACTTCCGCGAGCAGCTCGCGTGGCTGCTGCCCCACTACGCGGCCTTCGGCGCGCTCGCCGGCCTGTTCGTCGAGGTCTGGGCCAGCACCCGGTACAGCGTCTTCCTGCTCTTCGGGCTGCCGACGGCGGTCCTCTGGGTGGCCGAGCAGCAGTACGTCACGCGCTCGCGCACCGGCGTCGAGGAGCTGCGGCGCTCGCACGCCGAGCTCGAGCAGGCCAACGGCGATCTGCACCGGCTGCTGGCCGACAACCAGGCCCTGATCTCGCGCCTGCAGCAGTCCTACCTGTCGACGATCACGTCGCTGGCGCGGACGATCGAGGCCAAGGACCCCTACACCGGCGACCACACCGAGCGCGTCGCGCGCGTGGCCGCGACGCTGGCCGCCGAGCTCGGGTTCAGCGCGGAGGAGCTGCGTGCGGTCGAGGTCGGGGCGGTCATCCACGACATCGGCAAGATCGGCGTGCCGGACGCGACGCTGCTCAAGCCGGGACCGCTCAACGCGGACGAGCGGCGCGAGATCGAGCGCCACCCGGAGATCTCGAGCTACATCGTCGCGGAGCTCGACGTCCCGGCGATCGTCAAGCAGATGGTGCGCAGCCACCACGAGCGCTACGACGGCAACGGCTACCCCGACAAGCTGCAGGGCGAGGAGATCCCCCTCGCGGCGCGGATCCTGACCGTCGCCGACGCGCTGGACGCGATGACGAGCGACCGGCCGTACCGCCGCGCGCTGCCGATGCACCAGGCACTATCGATCATCGAGCAGCATGCCGGGACGCAGTTCTGCCCGGTCGTCGTGGAGGCGCTGCGGCGCCGGCTCGAGGTCGACGAGACGACCACCACGCCGCCCGGCCTGCGGCTCGTCGTCTGAGCGCCTGGCCGCTCGCCCGACGCGGGCCGCCGATGCTCAAGTCTTCGGCACGACGGACCGATGGGTGACGGTCCACCTCGACCGCCACCGAGGAGCTGTTCCCGAGTGCCCCAGTCCTTCGCGACCCCGTCCGCCCCGGGTCGTCGCCGTGCCACGTTCCTGATCGCCGCCGCCCTCACCGCCATCGGCGGGGTGGGGGCGTTCGAGCTCTCCGGGGCCACCCCCACGCCGGCGCTCACCCCGCCCGTCGCGGCGGCCGCGGCCCACCATCCCGGCCGCGGACTGCGCGTCATCGTCCAGCAGTCGCCCGGCGCCGACGTGCGCGCGGCCATCCGTGCCCAGGGCGCGACCGTCGAGCGGTCGATCGACCTCATCCACGGGCTCGCCGTCCGCGCCACGGCCGCCGGAGCCGCCCGCATCGCGCGCCTGCCCGGCGTGTCCGCGGTCTCCCTCGACGCGCCGGTCCGCGGGGCGTCCGCGCCTCCCGACGACACCGCGCTCGGCTCGGCCTACAACGCCTCGATCCGCTCCGGCGTGGCCTGGTCGAGGGGCTACACCGGACGCGGCGTCGGCGTCGCGGTCATCGACACCGGCATCCGCGGCGACCTCCCGGACTTCCAGGTCTCCGATACCGACCACAGCTCGCGCGTCGTCGCCTCGGCGGTGGTGAACCCCGGCGCCTCCACCGCCGACGACGCCTACGGCCACGGCACCCACGTCGCCGGGCTGATCGCGGGCAACGGTCTCGACCGCCCGGCCGGTGACCCGCTGCGCGGCAAGTACTCGGGCGTGGCGCCCGACGCGCGCCTGATCTCGGTCAAGGCCGGCGACGAGCAGGGCAACGCGACCGTGCTGGACGTCATCGACGGCCTGCAGTTCGTCGTCGACCACAGGGCCGACCTCGGCATCCGCGTCGTCAACCTGTCGCTGTCGTCGTCGGTGGCCGAGTCGGCGGCGACCGACCCGCTCGACGCCGCCGTCGAGTCCGCGTGGCTGAAGGGCATCGTCGTCGTGGCGGCGGCGGGCAACCGCGGCAACGCGTCGGACGCCGTGCAGTACGCGCCGGCGAACGACCCGTGGGTGATCAGCGTCGGCGCCGTGGACGACAAGGCGACCAAGGGCATCGAGGACGACGTGCTCAGCTCGTGGTCGAGCCGCGGCACGACGCAGGACGGCTTCGCCAAGCCCGACGTGCTCGCCCCGGGCGCCCACCTCGTCTCCACCATCCCGGCCGGCGCCGCCTACCAGCAGCAGTGCCCGCAGTGCCAGGTCGACGGGTCCTACTTCCGCGTCGGCGGCACGTCGATGGCGGCGGCCGTCGTCTCGGGCGCCGTCGCCGACGTGCTCGCCGCCCACCCGGACTGGACCCCCGACCAGGTGAAGGCGGCGCTGGTCAAGAAGAGCCGCCCGGTCGAGAACCAGGTGACGACCGACGGCATCGTGGTCGACGGCTCCGGCGACGCGCTGCCCGCCGGCACCACCGTCTACTCGACGGTCGTCGGCGGCGAGTTGGCGATCGACAAGATCATCAACGGCTATTCCAACACCGCGCCGCCGCCCGCGAACGCGGGCCTGCCGGTCAACACGTTCGTCAGCCCGGCGACCGGCGACATCGACTACACCCGCACGTCGTGGACGCGCACGTCCTGGACCGCCGCGGCCGACCCGCTGCGCACCTCGTGGACGCAGAGCGATTGGATGCGCACGTCCTGGACGCGGACCTCCTGGACCGCGAGCGAGTCCGCCTGCGCGGACTTCGAGCGCACCTCCTGGACCCGGACGTCCTGGACGGCCGACGACATCGCGTCGGCCCGGGCCGACTGCGACGCGCTGCCGGCCTCGGTCGACCCCACCCGCACGTCGTGGACCCGGACGTCCTGGACGCGCACGTCGTGGACGTCGTCGTTCGACAAGTAGCCGTCGCCGGGCTACGCGGCAGCCTTGACCTTCGGGGAGCCCGAGGCGGCCGGCGCACGGCGCGCCCGGCCGCGACCCGCGCGCGCCGGGCGTGAGGCGGGCTCGATCCCCGCACCGATCAGGAACCGGCCCGTGTAGGAGTCCTCCACTGCGGCGACCTGCTCGGGCGTCCCGGCGGCCATCAGCTGCCCGCCCTCCTCGCCGCCCTCCGGGCCCATGTCGATCAGGCGGTCGGCGGTCTTGATCACGTCGAGGTTGTGCTCGATGACGACCACGGAGTTGCCCTGGTCGACCAGCCGCTGCAGCACCTCGAGCAGCTTCTCGATGTCTGCGAAGTGCAGGCCCGTCGTGGGCTCGTCGAGGATGTAGAGCGTCCGCCCCGTCGCCACCTTGGCCAGCTCGGACGCCAGCTTCACCCGCTGCGCCTCGCCGCCCGAGAGCGTCGTGGCCGGCTGGCCGAGCCGCATGTAGTCCAGCCCGACGTCGTGCAGCGTCTGCAGGCGGC
>JAXDHL010000612.1:0-2722 GCA_034664525.1 Solirubrobacteraceae bacterium | reverse complement strand
GGAGATCGCGGCGTGGTGCGCGACGAACCCGAACCTGCGTGGCATGCACCGGCCGCGGCGGATCGAGATCGTTGAGATCCTGCCGCGCACCGGGAGCGGCAAGCTGAACCGGCCCGAGCTGCGGAGGATGTTCCCGTGAGCGAGGCGCGCTCCCATGTTCCAGCAAGCGGCCCCGTGACCTACGAGGTAATCGACGGCGTCGCCTGGCTGACCATCGATCGGCCGGAGGCGCGCAACGCGCTGAGCCGGGACGTTCGCGACGGGCTCTGGTCAGGCACGCGCCGATTCGTCGCCGACGACTCCGCCGCGGTGCTCGTGCTCACCGGCGCAGGGGACAAGGCGTTCTGCGCGGGCGGCGACCTGAAGGAGATGGCGGAATCCTCACTGGAGATCCCGCCGCCGGACTTCCTGCCGCAGTTCGGCCGCAACGTCGACGTGCCGAAACCGACGATCGCCGCCGTCAACGGGGTCGCGTTCGCGGGCGGGTTCCTCCTGGCCCAACAGTGCGACCTGGTTGTGGCCGCCGATCATGCGCGGTTCGCCGTGAGCGAGGTCAAGGTGGGGCGAGGAGCGCCGTGGGCGGCGCCGTTGTCCTGGCTGGTGCCGCCGCGCGTCGCGCTGGAGATCCTGCTGACCGGCGACCCGCTCGACGCGACCCGCGCGCGGGACGTCGGCCTGGTCAACCATGTCGTCCCGGCCGCCGACCTGCGGGAGCACACGCAGGCGCTGGCGCGGCGGATCGCCGGGAACGCCCCACTGTCCGTGCACGCAGCCAAGCGGACGGCCTACCTGTCGGCGGACCACCGGCGCGAGCAGGCGTACGAGCTGGCCGAGGAGATCTGGGCGCCCGTCTACCGCTCGGCAGACGCGCAGGAGGGCCCGGCGGCGTTCCGCGACAAGCGGCGCCCGGTCTGGAAGGGACGGTAGGGATGCCGGTGTCGATGGATGCGCTCGCCGACGACCTGGCGGCGGAGTCGGCCGTTCTGCGGGGGCTGCTCGCCGGGCTCGACGAGCCAGGCTGGAAGCGGGACACCCCGGCAGCGGGCTGGACGATCGTCGACCAGGTGTCACACCTCGCCTACTTCGACGACGTCGCGGTCCGGTCCGCCGTCGAGCCCGAGGCGTTCCGCGTCGAGCTGGCTCGCCTCGAGGCGGCGGGCGGGGTGGACCCGGACGCCATCGCCGATGAGCACCGCGCCCTGTCCGGGTCGGCGCTGCTGGCCTGGTTCGACGGGGCGCGCGAGCGACTGATCACCGCGTTCCGGCCGCTCGACCCGTCGATGCGGGTGCCGTGGTTCGGCCCGGCGATGAGCGCGGCGTCCTCGCTCACCGCCCGGATCATGGAGACGTGGGCGCACGGCCAGGACGTCGCCGACGCGCTCGGGGTCGTCCGGGAGCCGAGCTCCCGGCTGCGGCACGTGGCGCACATCGGGGTCGGGGCACGGGCGTTCAGCTACGCGGTCAACGGGCGGAGGATGCCCGATGCGGCCGTCCGGGTCGAGCTCGACGCGGCGGGCGGCGAGCTCTGGACCTGGGGCCCGCCGGACGCTCCGGACCGGGTCAGTGGCACGGCGCTCGACTTCTGCCTCGCCGTTACCCAGCGCCGGCACCGCGACGACCTCGCGCTGGCCGTGACAGGACCGCACGCGCAGGAGTGGATGGAGATCGCACAGGCCTTCGCCGGCACCCCCGGCACCGGCCGCGCGCCAGGCCAGTTCGCGGGAGGCAGGGCATGAGCACCCGCCCGATCCGGATCGGTAACTGCTCCGGCTTCTACGGCGACCGGCTCGCCGCGGCGCGGGAGATGGTCGAGGGCGGCGACATCGACGTCCTCAGCGGCGACTACCTCGCCGAGCTGACCATGCTCATCCTGGCGAAGGCTCAGGCCAAGGACCCGTCGGCCGGGTACGCGAAGACGTTCCTCATGCAGATCGAGGATGTCCTCGGCACGTGCCTGGAGCGCGGGATCCGAATCGTCGCGAACGCCGGAGGGCTCAACCCGGCCGGGCTCGCGGCTGCGATCCGCACTGTGGCGCAGATGCAGGGGCTGGACGCGAGGGTCGCCCACGTCGAGGGCGACGACCTGCGCGGCGAGCTCTCCGCGATCATCCCGCCGGTCACCGGGAAACCTGTATCCGCCAACGCCTACCTGGGCGGCTGGGGGATCGCGAAGGCGCTCGAGGCGGGCGCCGACGTCGTCGTCACCGGGCGGGTCACGGACGCCTCGCTCGTCGTCGGGCCCGCGGCGTGGTGGCACGGCTGGACGTCGACCGACTGGGACCCGCTGGCCGGCGCCGTCGTCGCCGGGCACGTGATCGAGTGCGGGCCGCAGGCGACCGGTGGCAACTACGCGTTCCTCGACGAGATCACCGACCGCAGGTACCCGGGCTTCCCGATCGCGGAGGTCGCAGCCGACGGCTCCTCGGTGATCACCAAGCACGACGGCACCGGCGGGCTCGTCTCCGTCGGGACAGTCACCGCGCAGCTGCTCTACGAGATCGCTGATCCCGCCTACCTCGGCCCGGACGTCACCGCGCACTTCGACACCATCGCGTTGACCCAGGAGGCCGAGAACCGGGTGCGGATCTCCGGCGTGCGCGGCGAGCCGCCGCCCGCGACGAGCAAGGTGTCGGTCAACGAGGTCGCGGGCTGGCGCAACGGCGTGTCGCTGGCGATCAACGGCCTCGATGTCGAGGAGAAGGCCGATCTGGCGCAGCGCGCG
>JAXDHL010000611.1:0-7306 GCA_034664525.1 Solirubrobacteraceae bacterium | reverse complement strand
TGCGCGGTGGTGGTGGTCTCCGGGCGACCGCTGATCATCGACCCGCAACGGCTCAAGCGCATCGACGCGCTGGTCGCCGCCTGGTTGCCGGGCAGCGAGGGCACGGGCGTGGCGGACACGCTGTTCGGCGTGCGGCCGTTCACCGGCAAGCTCCCGGTGAGCTGGCCGCGATCGGTCGACCAGGAGCCGATCAACATCGGGGACGCGAACTACGACCCGTTGTTCCGCTACGGGTTCGGGCTGGGCACCAGCGCCGGCGGCAAGCGCTAGCGGCGTTCGGCGAGCAGCAGGGCGACGTCGTCGCGCAGTGCGGCGACGTCGACCAGCCGCTCGAGCAGCCCGGCGCGCAGCTGGTCGAGGTCGCCGAGCCCGGCGGCGGCGTCGAGCAGTCGCTCGAAGCCGAGGTCGAGTGACTCGCCGGGCCGCTCGATCAGCCCATCGGTGTAGAGGACCAGCCGGTCGCCCGGGTGCAGATCGGTCTCCACGACCGCGAACGGTCCGGCGTCGATGCCGAGCACAGGCCCGCGGGACTCCTCGAACAGCTCGGGCTTGCCGCCGTGCGGGATCAGCAGCGGCGGCGGGTGTCCGGCGCGGACGACCGACACGTGCTCGGCCTCGACGTCCAGGCGCGCGATGCACAGCGTCGCGAACTCCGTCAGCTCCGTGGTCATCACCAGCTCGTTGAGGCGCTGCAGCACCTCGGCCAGCTCGAAGCCCTCGTGCGCGTATACGCGCAGCGAGTGGCGCAGCTGACCGGCCTGGGCGGCGGCGGCCACCCCGTGGCCGGCGACGTCGCCGATCACCAGCCATGTCCCGGCCTCGGTGTCGATGACGTCGTACCAGTCGCCGCCGATCATCAGGTCGCGCTCAGCCGCCCGGTGCCACGCCGAGGTGCGCAGGTGGCGGTAGGTCGGCAGCCGCTCGGGGAGCAGGCTCTGCTGCAGTGTGCGGGAGATCGTGCGCTCGCGCAGCAGCGCCTGCGCGCGCGTCTCCTGGGCCTGGCGCTCGACCGTCACGTCGGCCAGCGTGAGCACCGCCTGGCCGAGCCCGTCGCCGACCGCCTCGGGCGGGACGCGGTCCACGCGGACGGAGAACGTGCGATCGCCGAGCATCAGGTCGGTGTTCGCGCGCGCCTCGAGGTCGAGCGCGGGCCACAGCTCCGAGACCGCCGTGCCGCCGAGCTCGCGCGGAGCCCGTTGCGCGAGGGCGGCGAACGCGCGGTTGCCGCGCACGATCGCCCCCTGCTCGTCGACGACCGCCACCGCGTCGCGGATCGCGTCGAACGTCGTGCGCCACTGGCGCGCGGCCACGTGGACCTCGGACTCGGCGCGGCGGGCGCGCAGCAGCGCGCGGATCGTCGCCGCCAGCACCGGTGCCTCGACCGGCTGGGTCAGGTAGGCGTCGGCGCCGGTCTCGAGCCCCTCGACCTGCGCCTCGGTCTCCAGGAACGTCGCCGACAGCATCAGCACCGGCACGTTGGCCGTCGCGGGCTGCTCCTTCATGCGCCGGCACGCCTCGAAGCCGTCGACCACCGGCATGCGGACGTCGAGCACGGCGATGTCGGGCGGGCGCTCCTGCGCGGCTTCGACCGCCTCGGCGCCATTGCTGACCTCGCGCACGGCGAAGCCGGCGCGCCGCAGCATCGTCGCCGTCACGTAGCGGCCGACCTCGTCGTCGTCGGCCAGCAGGATCTCAGCCTCGGGCAGCGCCCTGGCCTCCCGTCGCCTCGGCCAGTGCCTCGATCAGCGCGACACGCGAGCTGCGCGACTTGTCGAGCAGCACCGCGCCGTGCGCCTCGAGCGCCGCTCGGGCCGAGGCGTCGAGCAGGCGCGAGGTGTGCACCACGACCGGCGTCGCACGCAGCCGCTCATCCGCGCGCAGGCGCTGGAGCACCTCGACGCCGTCGATGTCGGGCATCGACAGATCGAGCACGATCGCGGCCGGGACCCCGCGCTGCAGCGTCGACAGCGCCTCGGTCCCGCTCGACGCCTCGACGATCGTCCAGCTGGAATCGCGCAGATGCGTGCGCAGGAGGTAGCGCGAGGCCTCGTCGTCGTCCACGAGCAGCAGGCCGCCCGTCGGGTCGGCGGGGGCCTGGTCCGGCGCGGCCGTCGCGGGTGAGAACGGCAGTCGCACGCTGAACGTGGTGCCCTGCCCCGGGGCGCTCGAGACCTCGAGCGTCCCGCCGAGCAGGCCGACGAGCTTGCGAGCGAGCGGCAGTCCGAGCCCGGTGCCGGCGCCGGGCTGCTGCAGCTCGCCGGGGATCTGGACGAACTCCTCGAAGATCCGGTCGAGGTCGTCGGGAGCGATCCCGACGCCGGTGTCGGAGACCGCGAGCTCGAGCCCTTCGCCGTTGCGCCGCGCGATCACCTCGACGGTCCCGTCCGCCGTGAACTTGAGCGCGTTCGAGACGAGGTTGCGTACCACCTGCACGAGCTTCGCGTCGTCCGTGCGCAGCGGCGGGAGGTCGGGCTCCGCGTCGAACCGCAGCTCGACGCCGGGATTGACGACGAGCGGGCGCAGCTGCACGCGCAGCAGCGCGAACAGCTCGGGGACCGCGACCTCGGAGAGCTCGACGACGACCCGGCCGGCCTCGATCTTGGCGAGGTCGAGCAGGTCGCCCACCAGCCGCAGCTGGTCCTCGGCCATCCGCTTGATGAACGCAACCTGCGTCCGCTGCTCGGAGCCGAGCGGCGCCTCGCCGTCCATCAGCAGCTGGGTCAGCGCGATGATCGAGTTCAGCGGCGTGCGCAGCTCGTGGCTCATGTCGGCCAGGAAGCGCGACTTGCGCTCATCGGCGTCGCGCAGCTGGTCGGCGCGGTCGTCGAGCTCGGCGTAGAGCGCGACGACGCCGCGGTTGGTGTCCTCGAGCTCGCGGTTGAGCGCCAGCAGCTCCTGCTGGCGCGCACGCAGCTCGCCGAGCGCCCGCAGCAGCTCCTGGTTCTGGAGCGTGAGCTCCTGGAAGGGGTCGCCGGCGCCCCGGCGCCGCAGCCGGTCGCGCAGCTCGCGGGCCAGCAGGCCGCGGCCGGTCACCGGCAGGCGCTTGCTGACGGCCACGCGCGTCCCGCCGTCCGCGCTGGACGCGATGTCGAAGCCGTCCATCAGCCGGCGCACGCCGACCAGCCCCTGGCCCATGCCGGTGCGCGAGCGGTAGCGGCCCGCGAGTACCTCGTCGAGGTGCGGGATGCCCGGCCCCTGGTCGGTGACCTCGATGACCATCTCGTCGCCGTGGCGCGACAGCGCGACCGCGCCGCCGCGCGCGTAGCGGTGCGCGTTGCGGGCCAGCTCGGACGTCGCGGTCGCGATCCGCGTCTGGTCCTGGCGGTCGAAGCCGAGCACCGCGGCGACCTCGCGTGCGGCGCGGCGAGCCACCACGACGTCCTCGTCGTGGGCCAGCGCCACGCGCACCAGCGTCTCGGCGGTCATCGCGCCTCCACCGGGACGCGGGCGACGACGGCGCTGACGTCGTCGCGGCCGCGCTCGAAGTCGCGGATCAGCAGGGCGGCGATCAGCAGCGGATCGCGCCGGATCGCCCCGGGATAGGCGGCCAGATCCCAGCCCGAGCGGGCCCCGTCGGAGTGCATCACCAGCAGCGAGCCCGGCTCGAGCCGGCGTTCGTAGCCGACGATGCGCTCGACCCGGCTGCCGAGCGTCCCGTTCATGGAGGGCAGCGCCTTCGCCGCGCCGCCGGTCACGGTGACCGCGGCGATGTTGCCGATCCCGGCGAAGCGCAGCGCGCCGGAGCGCAGGTCCAGCCGGGCGACCGCGGCGGCGGCCCCACGGGTCGACCGCAGCGCGCCGTGCGCGCGCTCGAGTTGCTCCTCGGGGGAGATGCCGGGCAGCAGCTCGCGCATCGCGGCGGCCGCCGCCCGGGCGGCGTCGTCGCCGTGGCCGAGCCCGTCGGCGAGCATGATCGTCAGCACGGAGCCGTCCTGGACCGCCGCCCAGCCGTCGCCGCTGGCGGTCTCGCCCTCGAGTGCCAGCGCCAGCCCGTCGACCGCGGGCGTCGCCGTCGTGACGCCGCCGAGGCGCGCCAGCACCGCCGTGCCCCGACCGGGCGTCGACTGGACGTCGAATGCCAAAGCCAGGCGACCGACCGCGCCGAGCCCAGTGCCGGACCCGCCCGCCGTCGAGAAGCCGTCGTGCAGCGAGCGCGCGACGTCGCCGATGCCGGGTCCGCGGTCCCAGGCCAGGACGTCGAGGCCGCCGCTGGCGCCGTCCGGGCGCAGGACGACGACGCCGTGGCCGGCGTGGCGCAGCAGGTTGGTGGAGAGTTCCGTCGCCACGATCGCGGCCTCCTCCTGGGCAGTCTCATCGAAGCCGAGCCGCGCCGCCATGTCCCTCGCCTGCCGGCGCACGGCCGCGACCGCACTCTGCTCGTCGACGCGCAGCCGCAGCGGGGCGGTCAGCGCCATGTCACCACGCGGACGCGGGTGCCCTGGCCGGGGGTGGATCGCAGCTCGAACTCGGACACCAGGCGGCGGGCGCCGCCCAATCCCAGCCCGAGGCCGCCACCGGTGCTGAAGCCCTCGCGCATCGCCTGGTCCTGGTCGGCGATGCCGGGCCCGCGGTCCTCGAACTCCGCCCACACGCCGGAGCGCGCGCCGTTCTCGGCCGCCCCGAGGCGCATCGTGCCACCGCCGCCGTGGACGACGGTGTTGCGCGCGAGTTCACTGACCGCAGTGACCAGCTTCGTCTGGTCGATCAGCCTGAGACCCTGACGCTGGGCGAGCTCGCGCACGCGGTGGCGCGCGCGTACGACGTCCTCGCCGGTGGCCAGCTGCAGCTCGTCAGCCGGCAGGGGGCGCCTCCTCGCCCGGCAGCAGGCGCATGCCGCGCTCGACGGTCAGCGCGGTGCGCACGCCGGGCAGCGAGAGCCCCAGCTCGACCAGGGTGATGGCCACGGCGGGCCGCATCCCGACGACCACCGTCTCCGCGTCCAGGATGCGGGCGGCGGCGGCGATGTCGGCCAGCATACGGCCGATGAACGAGTCGACGAGCTCCAGCCCGGAGATGTCGATCAGGACGCCCTTGGCCTGCGTCTCGACGATCCGGTGCGTGAGGTCGTCCTGCAGCGCCTCGGCCATCCGGTCGTGCATGTCGACCTGGATGGTGACGAGCAGCAGGTGCCCCAGCTTGAGGATCGGGATCCGGGTGCCGCCCTCGATCATCGGGCTACTCCGCGGCGACGCGGCGGCGGGTGATCGCGAAGCCGGTGCGCTCGAGCGCCAGGGTGAGGGCATCCGCGAGGCTCGACTTCGTGGTCACCGCCGAGAGGTCCAGGCCGAGGTGCACGACGGTCTGGGCGATCTGCGGCCGGATGCCGGAGATGATGCAGTCCGCGCCCATCAGCCGGGCGGCGGCGACCGTCTTGAGCAGGTGCTGGGCGACCAGCGTGTCGACGGTCGGGACGCCGGTGATGTCGAGGATCGCGATCGTCGAGTCCGTCCGGACGATCTCCTCGAGCAGGCTCTCCATGACGACCTGGGTGCGGGCCGAGTCCAGCGTGCCGATCAGCGGCAGCGCGACGACGCCCTCCCACAGCTTGACCACCGGGGTCGAAAGCTCGAGCAGCTCGTCCTGCTGACGGCGGATGACCTCCTCGCGCGAGCGCTGGTAGGCCTCGGCGGTGAGCAGGCCGAGCTCGTCGAGCAGCTCCGTCGCCGCCCACAGCGCCGGGGCGACGCCGGCGGCGCCGGCCTGCGCCTGCAGGCGCTCGAACAGCGGCCGCTTGAGGCTGAACACGAAGCTCGCCGTCTCGGTCGGCGTGAAGCCCTGCGTCGCCCGGCTGCGGGAGAGCTCGGCGAGCTGGCCGCGCAGGCCGTCCCAGGCCGGGCTCGAGAGGTCGGCCGCGCCGTGGTCGGCGGCGAGCGCCTGCGCGAGGCCGTCGAGGAAGCGCGCGGACTCCACCCGCAGCTCGCCCTCGGTGAGCAGGTCGGCGCGCACGCCCGAGCCGGCGAGCTGCGTCCGCATCCAGTCATCGAGCAGCCCGTCGCGCCCGCCCTTCAGCAGCTCCTCGATGCCCTGTAGTGCGTCGCTCATGAAGTCGCACCCTAAACACTCCCGGCGCGGTCGAGCAGGAGGGCCCGCTCGCGCGCATTCTGGGTCAGGGCCGCGGCCCGCTCGAACTCCGCGCGCGCCTCGTCGCCGCGCCCGAGGCGGGCGAGCAGATCGCCGCGCACGCTGGGCAGCAGGTGGTAGCCCTGCAGGGCGGGCTCGGCCAGCAGGCGGTCGACGACCTCGAGGCCGGCCTCGGGCCCGAAGGCCATCGACAGCGCGACGGCGCGGTTGAGCTCGATCACCGGCGAGGGGGTGAGCGCGGCGAGCGCGTCGTAGAGGGCGGCGATGCGCTCCCAGTCGGTGTCGTCCGCGCTGGCGGCGCGGGCGTGGCAGGCGGCGATCGCCGCCTGCAGCCCGTACGGGCCGAGGGCGGCGCCGAGCGCTGCGGCGCGGTCCAGCGCGCGCAGGCCGCGCCGGATCAGCAGCCGGTCCCAGCGGGCGCGATCCTGGTCGGCGAGCAGGACGGGGCGCCCGTCGGGCGCGGTGCGGGCCCGCGCGCGCGAGGCCTGGATCTCCATCAGCGCGACCAGGCCGTGGACCTCGGGCTCGCCGGCCATCAGCTCGGCCAGGATGCGACCCAGGCGCAGCGCCTCGTCGCACAGACCGGGCCGCATCCAGTCGTCGCCGGCGGTCGCGGCGTAGCCCTCGTTGAAGACCAGGTAGATGACCTCGAGCACGCTCGACAGCCGGTCGGGCAGCTCGGCACGCGGCGGCAGCTCGAACGGGACGTTGGCCGCGGTCAGCGTCTTCTTCGCCCGCACGATGCGCTGGGCGAGCGTCGCCTCCGGCACCAGGAAGGCACGCGCGATCTCCGCCGTGGTCAGCCCGCCGAGCAGCCGCAGGGTCAGCGCGACGCGCGCCTCGGTGGAGAGCACCGGGTGGCACGTGGTGAACACCAGGCGCAGGAGGTCGTCCTCGAGGTAGTCGTCCATGGCGGCGGCGAGGTCGGGGTCCTCGTGGTCGCCGAGGTCGCGCGCGAGCGCTTGGGTCTTGCGCTCGAGCGCCGCGTCGCGCCGGAAGCGGTCGATCGCGCGCCGCTTGGCCGTGGCCATCAGCCAGGCGCCCGGGTTCTCCGGGACGCCCGACCGCGGCCACGTCTCCAGCGCGGCGACCAGCGCGTCCTGCGCGAGCTCCTCGGCCACACCGATGTCGCGCACCATGCGCGCGACACTGGCGACGATCTTCGCGGATTCGATGCGCCATACCGCGCCGATCGCCTGGTGCGTGGCCGAGTGCATCCGCGCTT
>JAXDHL010000610.1:0-5738 GCA_034664525.1 Solirubrobacteraceae bacterium | reverse complement strand
CCGGCGCCGCGTTCGAGATCTTCGCCCCCGGCGACTACACCCTGCAGCCGAACTACATCGGCTTCTTCTGGGGCGCGCTCGTGCTGCCGCCCTGGGGCGTCGTCCTGCTCGCCGCCGCCTGCTTCCTACCGGGCTGGGCGCTCGGGCGCGAGCCCGGCTACAAGACCGTCTTCAACATCCTCAACTACATGCTGGCCGGCCTGGTCACGGGCGCGCTGGCCGCGGTGGGGCACCTGTCGGCGCCGGGCCTCGGCGTTGAGGCCGTCGCGGCGATCATCGCCGCCGCGTGGGCCGCGACGGTCGCGAACCACCTGCTGATCGTCGTCGTGATCGCCTACGCCGGCGAGCAGCCGCTGCGCGCCCGCGTGCCGCAGATCACCGACGGGCTGCCGCTGAGCGTCGGGGTCGCCCTGACCGGCGGCGTCCTCGCGGCGCTGTGGGAGGTCTCCCCGGAGGCGACGCTCGTGGCGGCCGGCCCGGTCGCACTCGTCTACCGGTCGCTTGCGGTCCCGATGCTGCGCCACCAGGCCGACACGGACGCGAAGACCGGGCTCTACCACTCCGAGCGCTTCCGCGAGGAGCTCGAGGCGCAGCTCGAGGCCGCGTCGAGGCGTGGGCACGGCCGGGTCGCGGTGGCGATGGTCGACCTCGATCATCTGCGCGCGATCAACACCCGCTGCGGCCACCTGGCGGGCGACCGCGCCATCCGCGCGGTGGCCGACGAGCTCGCCGCGCTCGCGAGCCGCCACGGCGCCGCCGGACGCTTCGGCGGGGAGGAGTTCGCGCTCGTCCTGCCCGGCTTCGACGCCCAGCGCGCGAGCACGGCGCTCGAGGACATTCGCAAGCGGCTGCTGGCCGTCCGGTTCCGCGAGGACAACGATCTGCGCGTGTCCTTCAGTGCCGGCGTGGCCGTCTACCCGGACCACGGGACCGCCATCGACGACCTGCTCGCCGCTGCCGACGCCGGGCTCTACGACGCCAAGGGCGCCGGCCGCGCGCGGGTGCGGATCGCGCTCGCGCCCGCCTCGCGCGAGGCACTCGACATGACGGTCCCCGCGGCCGTCCCCCCGGCGCCGCAGCCGTTGCCGGCGACCGCGTCGGGCCGCCTGCCGCGCCTGCGCCGTCGCACCGGTGGCCGCACCGGAGACCGTCCGGCCGTGGAGCTGCGGCGCGAGCTCGACGACAGCCGCGAGCTGCTGGCGCGCATGCAGCGCTCACAGCTCGAGACGATGGTCGGGCTGGCCCGTGCGATGGAGGACAAGGACCCGTTCCGCAACGGCTCGACCGAGCGGGTCGCCGCGATCGCCGTCGGCGTCGCGCGTGAGCTCGGGTTCGCCAACGTGGAGCTGCGCGCGGTCGCGCTCGGCGCGGTGCTGCGCGACATCGGGACGGTCGGGGTGCGCGACGCGACGCTGCTCAAGCACGGCCGCCTGGATCCGGTCGAGCGTGACGAGGTGCGCCGGCACACGGAGGTCGCCAGCCGCGTGATCGCCGACCTCGAGCTGCCGGTGATCGTCAAGCAGATCGTGCGCAGCCACCATGAGCACTGGGACGGCTCCGGCTACCCGGACGGGCTGGCGGGGGACGACATCCCGCTCGCCGCCCGGATCGTGGCGGTCGCCGACGCGCTGGACGCGATGATCAGCCCGCGACCATGGCGGCCGGCCATCGGCGCGCTCGCCGCCCACGCCGAGATCGCCGCGGCGGCCGGGCGGCAGTTCTGCCCCGCGGTCGTCGCCGCGCTGGCCCGCAGCACCGGCGACCCGGGCTGGACGGCGACCGTCGCCGACGACGCGGCCGAGTCCGTGGTCACCCAGGCGCTCGCCCTGCTTCGCCAGTAGCGCCGCTGCTGGCCGCGATCAGCAGTCGGCATTGCGCGGCGGCGCCGCTCCCGCGACGCTCGGACAATGACCCCCGAACAGTTCACCGCCGAGGTCCTCGAGTCCGAATTGCCCGTGCTCGTCGACTTCACCGCCGCCTGGTGCCCGCCGTGCCGGATCATGAAGCCGGTGCTGGACGAGCTCGACGCCGCCCGCGACGACCTCCGCGTGGTCGAGGTGGACGTCGACGGGAGCCTCGACGTCGCCGCCCGCTACGGCGTCCTCTCGATGCCGACATTCATGCTCTTCCGCTCCGGGGAGCCGGTGCTGACGCTCGTCGGCGCCCGGCCGCGCCGGCGCCTGGAGGCCGAGCTCGACGAGCTGCTCGCGCCCGCCTAACCAAGCGCCGTCCGCAGGTGCGCGTGCAGCAGCACCGCCGCCGGCGTCGCCCCGTCGGGGCGGGCCAGCAGGGCGGGCTCGTGCACCGGCACCGGCGGGGCGAGGCTCGCGGCGGGCGCCCCGGCGCGCCAGCCGGCCGGGACGAGCGCGACCCCGAGGCCGGCCGCAACCAGCACCCGCACGGTCTCGGGGTCGCCGACCTCGAACAGCGGCACGGGCCCGAAGCCGGCCGCCTCGCAGGCGGCGACGACGGTCCGGCGAAGCGCGGTGCCCGGCTCGGCGAGCACGAACGGCCGCTCGCGCAGCGCCCAGACGTCGACGCGCGTCGCGCCGTCGAGCGGGTCGCCGGCCGGCACGAGCGCGAGCAGCGGGTCGGGGCGCAGGGGCGTGGCCTCGATGCCGGGCGGGTCCTCGACGGCCGCGACGCCGAGGTCGGCCGTCCCGCGCCGCACGAGGTCGGCGACGTCGTCGGCGCCGCCGTGGCGCAGGGCGACGCGGATGCCGGGATGCGACGCGTGGAACGAGGCCAGCGCCGCCGGCAGGCCCGGGGCGTCGCCGGTCGTGGCGACCACCCGGACCGCGCCGCGCACGGTGCCGGACGCGAGCTCGTCCATCGCCGCCCGCGCGCGGGCGACGTCGGCCAGGATCGCCTCAGCCCGAGGGAGCAGCTCGGCGCCCGCGACGGTCAGCTCGACGCCCCGCGACGTGCGCCGCAGCAGGTCGAGCCCCAGCTGCGCCTCCAGCCGCCGCACCTGCTGCGAGACCGCCGACTGGGTCAGGTAGAGGTCCTCGGCCGCGCGCGTGAAGTTGCGCTGCCGGGCGACCGCGGCGAAGCACTCCAGCTGGCGCAGGTCCATCAGTGCGCCACTTACGCGCCGGGCGGGACCGCCGCCTCGCCGCTCGCGTAGCCGATCTCGAACTCGGCGGTCGCGGCGCCCTCGGCCTTGGCCTCCGCGGCGACCGCCTGCGCCACGGCCGGCGCGACGTCGCGGTTGAAGACCGACGGGATGATGTAGTCCTCGCGCAGCTCGTTGTCGGCGACGATCGCGGCGATCCCGTGCGCGGCGGCCATCTTCATCTGCTCGGAGATCTGGCGGGCGCGGACGTCAAGCGCGCCGCGGAAGATCCCCGGGAAGCAGAGGACGTTGTTGATCTGGTTCGGGTAGTCCGACCGGCCCGTCGCGATGATGCGCGCATACGGCGCCGCCTCCTCGGGCGTGACCTCGGGATTCGGGTTGGCCATCGCGAAGACCATCGCGTCCGGGTTCATCCGCGCGAGCGCCTGCGCCGGCATCACCCGCGCGCCCGAGAGCCCGATGAAGAGGTCCATGCCGTCGATCACGTCGGCGGGCGAGCCCTGGCGGTGCTCGGGGTTGGTGACGTCGGCGAACCAGCGCTTGATCGCCGGCATCGAGCCGTCGAGGTAATCCGCGCGGCGGGTGTGCAGCGCCCCGCGCGAGTCGCAGCCGACGATGTGGCGAACGCCCGCCGCGAGCAGGATCCGCGACACCGCGATCCCCGCCGCGCCGAGCCCGACCACGAGCGCCCGCACCTGCTCGATCCGCCGGCCGGTCAGCTTGCACGCGTTCAGCAGCGCCGCCAGCACGACCACCGCGGTCCCGTGCTGGTCGTCGTGGAAGACCGGGATGTCGAGCTCGTCCTTCAGGCGCTCCTCGATCTCGAAGCAGCGCGGTGCGGAGATGTCCTCGAGGTTGATGCCGCCGAACGTCGGCGCCAGCGCACGGACGATCGCGACGATCTCGTCCGGGTCCTGGGTGTCGAGGCAGATCGGGAACGCGTCGACGCCGCCGAACTCCTTGAAGAGCATGCACTTGCCCTCCATGACCGGCATCGCCGCCTCCGGCCCGATGTCGCCCAGCCCGAGCACCGCCGAGCCGTCGGAGACGACGGCCACCGTGTTGCGCTTGATCGTGTACTGGAACGCCTTGGCGCGGTCGTCGTGGATGGCCATGCACACGCGCGCGACCCCCGGCGTGTACGCCATCGAGAGATCGTCGCGGGTCTTGACCGGCGTCTTGTTGACGATCTCGATCTTGCCGCCGAGGTGCAGCCGGAAGGTGCGGTCCGTGGTGTCGACGACCTCGGCGCCCTGGACGGTCTTCAGCGCCTCCAGCAGCCGCGCGCCGTGTGCGGCGCCGCCGGTGTCGACGGTCAGGTCGCGCAGCGTGTAACCGCCGTCCATCGAGATCAGGTCGATCGAGCCGATCGTGCCGCCGGCCTCACCGATCGCGGTCGTCACCCGGCCGAGGTATCCGGGGCGGTTCTCGATCCGCAGCCGGATCGTCAGGGAGTACTGGGCGGACGTGGGCTCGGGCACGCGCGCCGCATCGTAGTCCGCGACGCCGGCTCAGCGGGGCGCGGTGGCGGCGCGGCTCGCGCGGCGTCGTCGCGGGGCGACCATCGCCTCGAACGCGGCCGGTTCCAGCGGGCCGGCGAAGTGGAAGCCCTGCGCGCGCTGGCAGTCCAGCCGCCGCAGCTCGTCGACCTGCGCCAGCGTCTCGACGCCCTCGGCGATGATCATCAGCCCGAGCGACCCGGCCATGCCGGCCACCGCGGACACGATCGCCGAGTCGTCGGCGTCGGTGCCGAGGCCGCCGACGAACGAGCGGTCGATCTTCAAGCCGTCGAGCGGCAGCCGCTTGAGGTAGCCGAGCGACGAGTAGCCGGTGCCGAAGTCGTCGAGCACGATCTGGACGCCGAGCGACTTGAGCGCCTTCAGCGTGGCGTGCGCCGCCTCGGAGTCCTCGAGCAGCACGCTCTCGGTGATCTCGAGCGCGAGCCGGGCGGGATCGAGGCCGGTGGTCGTGATCGCGGCGGCGACCGCGTCGATCAGCTGTGGCCCGATCTGCCGCGGCGAGAGGTTCACGGAGACGTGCAACGGCCGGTCGGCGGCCCAGGCCGCGGCGGCGCGGCAGGCCTGTGCGAGCACCCAGTCGCCGATCGGGATGATCAGCCCGGAGTCCTCGGCGATCGGGATGAACTCCAGCGGGCCGAGCAGCCCGCGCTCGGGGTGCTGCCAGCGCACGAGCGCCTCGGCGCCGACGATCTGGCCGTCGTCGAGCGACACGATCGGCTGGTAGGCGAGTCGCAGCTGGCCCGCGCCGATCGCGTGGCGCAGCTCGTCCTCCGTGCGCAGGCGCGCGAGCGCGCGCGTGCGCATGTCCTCGTCGAAGACCTCGTGGCCGGCGCGGCCGCGCAGCTTGGCGCGGTACATCGCCGCGTCGGCGTCGCGCACGAGCGCGTCGGGCGTCGCCGAGGCCGGCCCGGACAGTGCGATGCCGACCGACGCGCCGATCACGTGCTGGCGCGCGCCGACCACGAACGGCTCGCGCATCAGCGCCGCGACCTGCTCGGCGACGCGCTCGGCGCCCGCGACGTCGTCGACGTCCTCGAGCAGGATCGCGAACTCGTCGCCGCCGAAGCGCGCCACGGTGTCCGACGCGCGCAGCGCGCCCGACAGTCGCTCGGCGACCGCCACCAGCAGCCGGTCGCCGGCCT
>JAXDHL010000609.1:0-4973 GCA_034664525.1 Solirubrobacteraceae bacterium | reverse complement strand
CGCCGGAAGCCGCGCAACTACGTGATCGTCATCCTCGACAGCCTGAGGTACGACTCGTGGGTCGCGGCGGAGCCGAGCTCGCTCGCACAGCTCGGCCCGGTCGAGCGGCGCTTCAGCTACGCGACGTGGACGGCGCCGTCGCACTACAACCTGCTGATGGGGCTGCTGCCCCACACCAGCCCGCCCGAGGTCTACGCGTCGGAGTACTACAAGCAGGACTTCCTGCGCTACGCGGACCGGCTCGGGGTCCCGGGGATCGACTTCAGGCGGCTGCTGCCCTCGATCTTCCTGCCGACGTTCCTGCGCAACGAGCTCGGGTTCCGCACGCACGCGCGCGTGTCGATGCCGGTGCTGAACCCGCGGACGGCGATCAACCGCGACTTCGACACGTTCAAGCTGATGCCGCACCACAACGACATGCAGGCGATGGTCGACGAGCTGGAGTTCGATCCCGACCGCCCGTCGTTTCACCTGCTCAACGTGGGGGAGACGCACTACCCGTACGCGATCCCGGGTGAGGACCCGTCGAACTGGCCGCGGATCTCCGGCGTGCACGGCGTCTTCAAGCACCTCAACGACAGCGACGAGACCCATCCGACCGAGTTCTTCGACCGCGCGAAGATGCGCGAGCTGCACGGGCGCCAGATCCACGCGACGTCGTACATCGACGGCGTGTTCGAGCGGCTGTTCGACAAGCTGCCCGACGACACGTGGGTGATCGTGACCGCCGACCACGGCGAGCTGTTCGGCGAGGACCGCTACTTCGGCCACGGTCCGGTCATGCACGAGAAGGTGCTCGAGGTCCCGTTCGTCGAAGGCATGCGCCCGTGAGGCCGAACGTCCTGTGGATCGTGCTCGACACGGCCCGCGCGGACGCGTTCGAGCCCTACGGGGCGCCGGCCGGCGCGTCGGCGACGGTCGCCGACCTTGCCCGCCGCGGGACCGTCGCGCCGGCCCTGCGCTCGACCGCCTGCTGGACGTTGCCCGCGCACGCCTCGATGTTCGCCGGCGGCCTGCCGCGGGCGCTCGGCCTGGCCGAGCAGGCGGGCATGTCCCCGCACTCCGCCCGCCCGGCGATCGAGGCGCTCGAGGATCGGCTGATCGCGTCGGTGCTGCGGCGCGCCGGCTACGACACGGCCGCGGTCAGCGCGAACCTCTGGGTCTCGGAGCGCAGCGGCTTCGCGACCGGGTTCGACCGCTTCGTCGAGACCCCGAGCGGCCGCCAGGGCCGCATGGCGTCGCCGTCGCGGCGGGCTCGTCTCGGCTGGGCGCTGGAGGTCGCGCGGGCGGGCGTGGACGACGGGGCCAGCGCCGCCGGGCAGGTCCTGCACGGCTGGGTCGCCGAGCAGCCGCGCGACCGGCCGTTCTTCTGGTTCGCGAACCTGGTCGAGTGCCACTCGCCGTACCTGCCGCCCAAGCCGTACTCGAGCGTCGGCCTGCGCGGGCGGCTGAAGGCCGGCTCCGACGCGCGCGCGTACCTCACCCAGGAAGCGGTGTGGCGGACGAACATCCGCCGCGAGCCGCCGCCGGAGGACGCCTTGCAACGGATGCGGGCGCTGTACGCCGACTCGGTGCGCTCGATGGACGACTGGCTCGCGCGGCTGCTCGAGGCGCTCGACGCGCGCGGGCTGCTCGACGACACGCTGGTCCTGGTCACCTCCGACCACGGCGAGAACTTCGGCGAGGGCGGGCTGCTGGCCCATGCGTACTCGCTCGACGAGCGGCTCCTGCACGTCCCGCTGGTGGCCGCCGGCCCGGGCGCCGAGCGGCTCGCGGGCGCCCGGTCGCTGGCCGAGCTGCCCGGCCTGGTGGCGGAGATCGCGGGCGTCGGGGACGCGCCGTACGGCGGCGAGCGCGTGCCGCCGCTGCCGGTGGCGCAGTTCGACCCGCCGGTCCCGCCGCGCGAGGATCCGCGCACGCAGTTCGCGATCGGGCACTGGGACCTCGACGAGGCGGCGATCCGGCGCATGTGCGGAACCCTCGTCTCGGTCGTGGACGGACGCACGAAGCTCGTCGTCTTCGACGGCGACGAGCAGTTCTACGACCTGGATGCGGATCCGCTGGAGCAGCGCCCGCGGCCCGCGAGCCAGGCCGACCCCGCGACGGTGGAGCGGCTGCGCGCGGCGCTCGAGCACCCGGCGACGGCGACGATCGCGCCCCCGGGCGCGCCCGCGACCCCGGCCGCCGAGCCCTCCGCCGACGAGCTCGCCGAGCTCGAGGAGCGGATGCGGGTGCTCGGGTACCTGTGATCATCCCGGCGGGCGCGGCAGCCGTGCGCGGGTGGCACGGGCCGACAGCCCACGCGCGTGCAACCGCGCCCACTCGCGCTGCCCGCGGGCGACCGCGCCGGCCACGTTGACGGCGGCAACGACCCTCGCCCGGTGCCCGCCCTCGCGTCGGCGCAGCTGGTCGTAGGACGCGGCCATCCAGCGCTCGGTCCGCGCGTCCCCCCAGACGGCGCCGACGCTCGCCGACTCGGCGTGCTGCACGCGCGCCGACGGCACGTACCGCGTCGCCCAGCCGGCGGCCCGCAGCCGCCAGCCGAGATCGACGTCCTCGGCGTACAGCCATTGGGCGTCGTCGAAGCCGCCGGCGGCGTCCCATGCCGCCCGCCGGACGAGCAGGAACGCCCCGAGCGCCCACGGCACCCGCCGCTCGCGGTCCGGGTCCCAGTGACCCTCGAGGCACTGCTCGTCGCCCCAGCCGGCGTCGCGCCGCTGGCGCCCGCGGTTGAACTCGAGCGCGAAGCGCGGCGACCAGAACGGGTGCACCGAGTGCTGCGTCGAGCCGTCGCGGAGGACGAGCCGCGGCGCCAGCGCGCCGGCTCCGGGGTCGCGGTCGGCGGCGGCGAGCAGCGCGTCGATCGCCCCCGGCTCGGGCGCGGTGTCGGCGTTGGCGACCGCCAGCCAGTCCCAGTCGCCCGCCCGCTCCGCCACCAGGTTGACCGCGCGCCCGAAACCGAGGTTCGCGCCCGGCGTCAGCAGCCGCGCGGGCGGCGCGACGACGTCCGCGCTCCCGTCGGAGGAGCCGTTGTCGACCACCCACGTCTCGACGCCGCCGAGCGCCGCGAGGCAGCGCGCGAGCAGGTCGCGCGTGTTGTACGACACGACCGCGGCGACGACCCTGGTCATGGGCGGGGCAGTATGGCTAACGTGCCGCGGCCATGGCGCAGCCGCTGATCCGCTCGTTCGTCGCCGAGCTCGCCGGGATGCTCGAGCTCCCGGATCCGGTCGTCGAGTTCGGGTCGCTGCAGGTCGAGGCCGACCAGGACGGCGACCTGCGTCCGCTGTTCCGCGGGCGCGACTATGTCGGCACCGACTTCCGCGAGGGACCGGGCGTCGACCGCGTGGAGGACCTGCGCGCGCTGACGTTCGCCGACGGCGAGGTGGGGACGGCGCTGTGCCTGGACACGCTCGAGCACTGCGAGGACCCGCCGCGGGCCTGCCGCGAGCTGGCCCGCGTGACGGCCCGTGACGGTGGGGTCTGCGTGATCAGCTCGGTGATGCTGTTCGGGATCCACGGCTACCCGAACGACTACTTCCGCTTCACCCCCGAGGGCTTTCGGGCCCTGCTGTCCGGCTTCGACGACGCCTGGGTCGCGGGCGTCGGGCACCCCGACATCCCGATGCAGGTGATCGGCGTCGGGATGAACGGCCGCCGGCTCGGCCTCGCGTTCGAGTGCTTCCCGTCGCTGGTCGCGGCGCAGCGGCGGCTGACCGACACCACGGGCAAGGTGCCGGTCGGCGTCTTCAACTACCAGCCGCGCGAGCTCGTGCGGCTGCTCGCGCGCGAGTCGCCCCGGCTCGTCCGCGAGCGCCTGCGCCGCGGCCGTTGACGGCCGGCAGCGGCCGCACGACAATCGCCGCGTGCTCGTGCTGTCGCAGGGCGACGTCGAGGGGCTGCTCGATCCGCGGGAGCTGATCGACACGCTGGCGACGGCGATGGCGGACCTGAGCGCGGGCCGGGCGTCGATGCCGAACCGGGTCGCGGCGCTGGTGCCCGAGCGCCAGGGCTTCGTGGCCGCCATGCCGGGCTACGTCCCGTCGCTGGGCGCGCTGACCGCCAAGCTGGTCTCGCTGTTCCCCCGCAACGCGGATGGGCCGCTGCCGACGCACCAGGCCGTGATCGTCGCGTTCGATCCGGCCACCGGCGAGCCGCTGGCGCTGCTCGACGGCACCGCGATCACGGCGCTGCGCACCGCTGCCGGCTCGGCGTTGTCCACCCGGCTGCTCGCCCGCGAGGACGCCCGCGTGCTGGCGATCATCGGGACCGGCGTGCAGGCGCGCTCGCACGCGCGGACGGTGCCGCTGGTGCGCGACTTCGGCGACGTGCGGGTCGCCGGCCGCGATCCCGACAAGGCCGAGCGGCTGGCCTCAGAGCTCCGGGCCCAGGGCCTTCCGGCGCGCGCCGCGTCGTCCTATGCCGACGCGATCCGCGGCGCCGACGTCGTGTGCGCGACGACGCACTCGCTGGAGCCCGTCGTGCGGCGCGAATGGCTCACGCCCGGCGTGCACGTGACCTCCGTCGGGTACGACCCGAACGGCCGCGAGGTCGACGACGCGACCGTCGTCGACGCCCTGGTCACCGTCGAGTCGCGCGAGGCCGTGCTGGGAGCGCCGCCGGCCGGGAGCAACGACCTCACCCAGCCCATCGCCGCCGGGCTGATCAATCCCGACCACATCCACGCGGAGATCGGCGAGCTCGTCGCCGGCACCCGCCCCGGTCGCTCCTCACCGGACCAGATCACCCTCTACAAGTCGGTCGGCGTCGCCGTCCAGGACGCCGCCGCCGCGGCGCTCGTGCTGCGACGAGCCGCCGCGGACGGCATCGGGACGCGGGCGACGGTCTGACCGCGCCCGGTCAGACCGTCTTGGACTTCTTGGTGCAGGTCTTGTAGTGGCGGACGTCGGTGACGTGCTTGCCCTTGGCGGTGACGCCCTTGATCGTCACCGTGACGTTGCCCTTCGGCAGGC
>JAXDHL010000608.1:0-3557 GCA_034664525.1 Solirubrobacteraceae bacterium | reverse complement strand
TCGAGCTCACCGAAGTCGACATCGAGACCGCCGACGACGCGCTGCACGCCCGCTACCTGGAGCGCATCCCGGTCGTGACGCTGGACGGCGAGGAGCTCTTCGACCACTTCGTCGACGAGCGTCAGCTGGAGGCGCGGCTGCGCGGGTCCGTAAGCTGAGAGGCCCCATGAGCCTGATCACGGACGAGACCTCCGGCGACCGGCTGTCGCTCGGAGTCGCTGCGCGGCTCTCGCGCTACCTCCAGGTCCTGACCCAGGCGCGCAAGATGGGCAAGGAGACGATCTCCTCCCAGGAGCTGAGCGAGTACACGCACGTGAACTCGACCCAGATCCGTCGCGACCTGTCGGGCTTCGGCAAGTTCGGCAAGCGCGGCGTCGGCTACAACGTCGACTCGCTGGTGTCCCAGATCCGCAAGATCCTGCGGTCCAGCGGCCAGCACAACATCGCCCTCTTCGGCGCCGGCCACCTCGGCCGCGCCATCGCGTCGAGCGACATCTTCGCCGACCACGGCTTCAACGTCGTGGCGATCTTCGACACCGACCCCGCGAAGTTCGGCGAGCAGGTCGGGCCCGCCGCCGTCCGGCCGCTGTCGGACCTCAAGCAGGTCGTCGACGACGAGGACGTCGTCGTCGGCGTGCTCGCCGTCCCGACCGCCGCCGCCCAGGAGCTCGCCAACGAGCTCGTGAAGTCGGGCGTGAAGATCATCTTCAACTACTCCGAGGCGCTGCTGCAGGTCCCCCCGGAGGTGACGGTCCACACCTCCAGCCCGGCTGTTGATCTGCTCTACGCGCTCTACTTCTACCTCACGTGATCGACCTCGCCGCCGCGCGCGAAACCTTCGCGGCCTCCACGGACCTCACGGTGGGGATCGAGGAGGAGTTCGCGCTCATCGACCCGGTCACGCTCGACCTCGTCCCGGAGTTCGCGCGCCTGCGCGACGCCGGCCTCAAGGACGACGTGCTGGCGGGCTCGATCGCGGGCGAGCTCATCTCCAGCGAGATCGAGATCCGGTCCGGGCGCGGGGTCGACCTCGCCGACGCGCTGGCCCGCCAGGTCGAGGCGCGGCGGCGGCTGTTCCGGCTCGCCGAGGCGCACGGCGTCGCGCTCGGCTCCACCGGCACCCACCCGCTGTCGGACTACCGCGAGCAGCACCTGATCGACACCGAGCACTACCGCCGCGTCGGCGAGGGCCTGAAGTACGTCGCGTGGCGCAACAACACGTTCTCCGTGCACGTGCACGTCGGCGTCCGCGGCGGGGACCGGGCGGTCCGGGTGTGCGACCGCCTGCGCCCGATCCTGCCGACGTTGCTGGCGATCAGCGCCAACTCGCCGTTCGTGGACCGCATCGACTCGGGCCTGCACACCGCCCGCACCCAGATCTTCACCAAGTCGTTCCCGCGCTGCGGGGTGCCGGACGCGTTCGGATCCTGGCAGGCCTGGCACGACTACGTGGACACGCTGATCCGCACCAACTCGATCGTCGAGTTCACCCAGCTGTGGTGGTCCGTGCGCCCGCACCACGACTTCGGGACCGTCGAGGTGCGCATCTGCGACGCGCAGACGACCGCCGGCGAGAGCGATGCGCTGGTGAGCCTGATCGTCGCCTGCGTGGCGCAGGCGCTGCGCGAGGTCGACGAGGGCCGGCCGATCCCCGACCTTCCCGCGCGGATGATCGAGGAGAACATGTGGCGCGCCATCCGCTACGGGCTGGACGGCCCGCTGCTCGATCTCGAGGCGGCTACCGTCGTGGAGCAGCCGGCCGTCGAGGCGGTCGAGCGCCTGTCAGCATGGGCAGGAGCGAGCGTGGACCTGCCGGAGCTCAACGGGGCCCAGCGCCAGCGCCGCATGTTGGACGCGGGAGCCACGCCGGCGGAGGTCTACGCGGAGTGCGTCAAAGAGACGACCGCGACGTTCCAGGAGGCGGTTCAAAAATGAGCGACCAGCCAGGCCAGCCGCAGATGTCCGAGGAGGAGATGCGCCAGATCGAGGCCGAGATCGATCGCATCCACGTCGACGACGTGGTCCTCCAGACGATCGTGTCCCTGATCAACCTCGGCGCGCGCAAGGGCGCCGTCGGCGCGCCGCCCGAGGCCGGCCTGACGCCCGACTACGAGCAGCTTGGCGTGGCGATCGACGCCGCCCGCGCGCTGCTGGCGGTGATCGAGCCGCGCCACGGCGACAAGGTCGGGCCGATCCGTGACGCGGTCTCCCAGCTGCAGCTGGCCTACGCCCAGGGCACCGGCCGCTCGGCGCCGGCCTCCGAGCCCAAACCGCCGTCCGGCGGTCAGCAGGGCCAGGGCCCGCCCCGCCCGCAGGGTGGGCAGGGCTCCCGGCTCTGGGTCCCCGGCCAGTAGAAGTCCGCCGCACCCGCCGGGGGCGGTACGTGCCGCCGCCCCTGCCGGTATTCTCCCGCGTCGCTCCCGTGCGGCGGTCCTTCGGGCCGCCGCTTCGGCATTCCTTGAACCGCGGCGCGTTCCGTGGGGCTGCGCCGCCTTTCCATCGATCCTCTAAGGGGTTTCCTTGACCGACTTCCTCTCCGACCACGGCGTCGTCGTCGCGCTCGTGTGCGCGGCGTGCGCCGTGCTCTACGGGGCGCTGACGTCGCGGTCGCTGCTGGCGCTGTCGCCCGGCAACGAGACGATGCGCAGCCTCTCGGCTGCCGTCCAGGAGGGCGCCTCGGCGTACCTCCGCCGCCAGTACACGACGATCGGCATCGTCGGCGTCGTGCTGTTCGTCGTCCTGCTCTTCGTGCAGGACATCGAGGTCGCCGCGGGCTTCGCCATCGGCGGTCTCGCCTCGGCGGCCGCCGGCTTCATCGGCATGAACGTGTCCGTGCGCGCCAACGCCCGCGTCGCCGAGGCCGCCCGCCGCGGCATCGGCCCGGCGCTCGACGTCGCCTTCCGCGGCGGCGCCGTCACCGGGATGCTCGTCGTCGGGCTCGCGCTGCTGGGCGTGGCCGGCTACTACGGCCTGCTCACGGCGGTCTTCGACGTCTCCAACAAGAACGCGGTCGACGCGCTGGTCGGCCTGGGCTTCGGCGGCTCGCTGATCTCCGTCTTCGCCCGCCTCGGCGGCGGCATCTTCACGAAGGGCGCCGACGTCGGCGCCGACATCGTGGGCAAGATCGAGGCCGGCATCCCGGAGGACGACCCGCGCAACCCGGCGGTCATCGCCGACAACGTGGGCGACAACGTCGGTGACTGCGCCGGCATGGCGGCCGACCTGTTCGAGACCTACGCGGTGACCGCGGTCGCGGTGATGCTGCTCGGGATCCTGACGTTCCCGGGCAACAACGGGGTGGTGCTGTTCCCGATCGTGCTCGGCGGCGTCTCGATCGTGGCCTCGATCATCGGCACGTTCGCCGTCAGGACCTCGACCGGCAACGTCGAGCGGGCGCTCTATCAGGGCCTGATCGTGTCCGGCCTGCTCGCCGCGGCTGCGTTCTACCCCATCACCCAGTGGATGATGGACGGCCTCAGGGGCGGCGGGAACCCGTCGGCGGGCGACATCTACCTGTGCGCGCTGATCGGCCTCGGCGTGACCGCCGCGCTGTTCGT
>JAXDHL010000607.1:0-3224 GCA_034664525.1 Solirubrobacteraceae bacterium | reverse complement strand
ACGGCGATCACGGTCGCCAAGGGCGAGGACCTGCTCGACGGCGCGCGTGCCGCGGGGCGCATCGTGCTGCCGCACGAGGACCGGACCGCCGTCCTGCTGGCGGCGGCGGCGCCGGTCCACCTGGCGCTCTCGCTGGGCTGGGCGTGGGCGATCGCGCGCGTGATGCGGCGGCCGACCCCCGGCAAGGGCCTCGCCGCCGGCCTGGCCGTCGCCGCGCTCGACCTGGGGTTGATCGGCCGCCGCATCGAGGCCATCGCCGCGCTCCCGCAGCCGCGGCAGTGGGCCGACCACGCCGCCTACGGACTGATCGTGGGCGCGAGCCTCAGTGCCGGCCGCGATCGCGGTCGCGGTCCTCGCTGAGGCCGACCTCGAGGAAGGCGAGCGCGACGTAGACGATCAGGGCGAGGCCCACGAGTACCCAGCCGGCGGTGCCGACCCACCCGCTGCCCCCGAGCCCGCCGAGCACGAACCCGACCACCAGCAGCGCCGTCGTCCAGGCCACCCGGCGCCAGGCCGCGCGCTTCCAGTCGGCGCTCATCCGGCCTCCACCCGGTCCTTGCCGGCCGCCTTGGCCCGCATCAGCCGCGCGTCGGCGGTCCGCACCAGCAGATCGAGTGACGAGCCGTCGGCCGGCGCGGACGCGACGCCGGCCGACGCGGTCGTCGGCCCGGCCGACCGGATCTCGTCCACGATCCGTGTGGCGTAGTTGACGGCGGCCGGTCCGTCGGCGCCCGGCAGGATCACCGCGAACTCCTCGCCGCCGGTGCGGCAGACGAGGTCCGACAGCCGCGCCTGCCCGCGCAGCACGGCTCCGAACGCCTGCAGCGCAGCGTCTCCGGCCGGATGCCCGTGCGCGTCGTTGATGCGCTTGAAGTCATCGAGGTCGAACGCGATCAGCGCGACCGGCGTGCCATCGCGGCCCACGCGCGCGATCTCGGCGGCGAGCCGGTCCTCGAAGTGGCGGCGGTTCGCGAGCCCGGTCAGCGCGTCGGTCAGCGCCTGCTCGCGCAGCCCCTCGGCCTGCTGGGCGTTGGCGTAGGCCAGCGCCGCGAGCGTTCCGAAGCGACGGATCAGCTGGGCCTCGGCGGCCGTGAACACGCCCGCGTTCGGCCCCTCGCGCCAGACCGTCAGCGTTCCGATGACCGTGCCCGCCACCAGCAGCGGGACGACCACGATCGCCGCGGGTTCGTCGGCCGGCGTGTCGGGGATCGTGTACGGCGCCTGCCGCGGGTCGTCGGGATCGAGGTGCGCCATGACCCCGGTCGTGACCACCGTGCCGGCGATCGAGGCGTCGAACGGCGGCCGGTCGGCCAGCGTCTCGCCGACGTAGCGCCCGACCGCGAACACCGGCACGAGCACCCGCGCCTCATGGTCGGCCTCGTAGAGCGCGAGGCTCGTGAACGCGACGATCGGGTGCAGCGCCTCGACCATCCCGTGCAGCGTCGCGTCGAGCGACTGCTCGGCCAGCACGCCCGCTGCCGCGTCGATGATCGACTCGAGGCCACGGGAGATCTCGATGGGGGTCTCGGTCACCGCATTCAGTCGGGCATCGGGGCATGGACGTCGAACGCGCCGTCCGGCGGGTCGAGCCCGGGTGCGTAGTCGCGTACCCACAGCTCGTTCGTGTCCGGGAAGAGGTTGATGTCCGGCGCGCGCATCGTCGACACGATGAGTACCCGCGCGGGCGCGTCCGACTCGTTTCGCAGTCGGTGCGCGCCGCCGCGCCCGGCCGGACACGCGACGACCTCGCCCTCCTGGAGCGTGCGGGTGGCGCCGTCCGCGTCGTCGAACTCCAGCGCGCCGGCCACCACCACGAGCAGCTCCTCGTTGTTGAGGTGCGCGTGCAGCGGGAACGTGTGGCCGCCGGGCGCGACCTCGAACAGCGACGCGCCCAGCCGCTGCGCTCCGGCCTGCCGTCCCAGCCGCGCGCGCCGCCACCGGTAGGGCGGCTCGTCGCGGTCGATGTCCCACTCCGGATCGAACAGGTTCGCCATTCCCGAAACGCTACGGTGAAGCGCGCCTATGAGCGAGGACTTGCGCAATCAGATGACCCGGGAGGCCTACGAGGCCCTCGAGGCCGAGCTGGCCGAGCTCGAAGGCGACGGCCGCCGCGCGATGGCCGAGCGGATCAAGACAGCGCGGGCATGGGGCGATCTCAAGGAGAACGCCGAGTACCACGACGCCAAGGACGCGCAGGCGCACCTGGAGACGAAGATCCTGCGGCTGCAGGACCGCCGCCGCAACGCGGTGGTCGTCGAGACCGCCGAGGGCTCCGACCAGGTCGGGCTCGGCTCCGCCGTCACCGTCCGCGACAGCGAGAGCGGCCGCGAGAACACGCACACGCTGGTGAGTGCCAACGAGGCGGACCCGGCCAAGGGCAAGCTGTCGGTGGAGTCGCCGCTCGCGGTCGCGCTGGCCGGGGCGAAGCTGGGCGACGAGGTCGCCTTCGAGGCGCCGCGCGGGACGCGCCGGCTCGTGGTCACCCAGATTGCCTAGTCGCCGCGCTGCCGGCGACCGCGCGGATGTCGTCGGCTGGGCGAGCGGCAGGTGCGGTAGACGCGCTGCACGGTCACGGTGCGGTTCTCGCCGCCGAGATCGTGGTGGAGCGTGACGTGGATCCGAACCCGCGCGGTCCCGCGCGGCTGACCGCGCAGGTCGATCACGATCCGCCGCGACCGCGAGCGCCCGACGACCCGCTTGCCGAGCGTCGCCCGGACGCGCAGGATCTTCCCGCCGCCGAGCTTCGGCAGATGGACGACGATCCGCCGCCGGCCGGCGCAGCGCGCCGTCGGCTTCGGCGCGGCGCGCAGGGTCGAGCCCGTGCCCGACGAGCCCGCGCCCGCCCGGTCCGGTGAGGTGGCGATCGCGAGGTAGGAGTAGTCGCCGGTGGTCCCGTCCTCGGCGGTCAGCGCTCCGCCGCAGCCCGCCCGCAGGTCCTCGCAGGCAAACCGCGTCCCGTCCGCTCGGTGGAGGTCCAGGCGCGAGGGGTAGTAGAACGAGAAGTCGTTGCCGTCGTGATCGGGGTCGATCGAGGCGGCGTCGCCGTCGGTGCGCCAGCGGTCCGACAGCAGCCGCGCGTCGGCGCTCGGGTCGCCCTTGACGTACTTGTCGAACCAGGCGGTCGTGTACCAGGCGGCGAGGTCGGTGCCGCGCAGCGACGCGCCGAACGCGTTGTTGGGGATGTAGGAGAAGTCCAGGTGCGAGCCGCCGCGGATGATCAGCTC
>JAXDHL010000606.1:0-5953 GCA_034664525.1 Solirubrobacteraceae bacterium | reverse complement strand
CGCTATGTGGACGTCGCCGTCGGAGAGGCCGGTGGAGCGAGATCCTGATTCCGCTCTACACCGGGGAAGCCGACGCCCGGACTCGAACCGGGGACCCCTTCATTACGAGTGAAGTGCTCTACCAGCTGAGCTACGTCGGCGGGGCTGGCTCCGGCCCGCGGCGGGCGCAGGCTCGAACGCCGGCGCAATGGTAGCCGTTCAGGACGGCTTGGGACCCGGCGCCGGGTGCCGGTTGAGGCTGATGCCGCGGACCTTCGCCCGCCGTATAGCGTCGGGCGTGAGGAAGACCTGCCAGTGCCCCATGTAGCGCTCCGCGTACGCGCTGCGCAGCCAGCGCACGGTGCGCTGCTCGGTCGGGCCGGTCCAGCCGGCGACGACGATGACCGCCGGGTTCGCCTTGCGGACCTGCCGCTGCCAGCCGGCGAAGTGGCCCGGGGTGTGCTTGAGCATCCAGCGGCCGACGGCTGACCCGAGGTAGATGTAGCGGCTCGGGTTGCGGCGGTGCGTGAGGACCAGCGAGGTCGGGTCGCCGATCGCGTACAGGGTCTCGCCGGGACCGATCATCGCCTTGATCTTCTTCGCCCGCGCCCGCTGGAGGATCAGGTTCGTGTCGCGCGCCCGCGGCACGTCGTACCAGTGCCAGGTCAGCACGGCGAGCGCGGCGACCGCGAGCGACGCGACGACGCCAGCGACCCGTCGCAACCAAGCGCCGCCACGGAGCCCGGTGAGCACGAGGCCGACGGCGCCGCCGATCCCGAGGGCGGCGTAGGGCAGCAGCGGGTAGAGGTCGGGATAGCCCTGGAAGTCGGTCGCCGAGAACAGCACAACGCCCAGGAACGAGAGCACGACGACCACGAGGAACGGGTCGCGCACCGTGTCTCGCAGTTGCGACCGTCCGCGCGCGAGCCGCAGCCCGGCCAGCGCCGGCAGCAGCACGAGGCCGCCCCAGAACAGCCACCGGGTGTGACCGTAGTCCGCGGTGACGACGTGGCGGATGACGTCGAGGCGCTGGCGGAGCGTCTCGTTGCCGTGCTGGATGCCCGTCAGCGGGAAGTTCACTGAGCCCTCGAAGAGGTCGTGCAACGAGCCCGCGAGCAGGTAGTAGACGACGGTCACGGCGACCGGGATCGCCGCCCCGGCGACCGCCTGCCCGACGCGTCCCCAGCGCTCGCTGCGCCCCGGTGCGACCGCCGCCGCGACCACGGCGACGGCTGGATAGATCACCAGTGGCTGCCAGACCAGGAACGCGAGCGACCCCGCGAGCGCCCCCAGGAACCAGCGCCGGCGCAGCAGCAGGGCCATCGCGACCACCGCGAAGAAGATGCCCGGCATCTTGGCGTCCGGTCCGCCCAGCGCGTCCAGCGCGAAGCCCTCGAAGGACGCGAACGTGATGGCGGCCGCGAGACCGGCGAGCGCCGATTCGAACAGCCACAGCCCGAGCACGTAGACGCCGACCACGGCGCCGCAGGCGAACAGGAAGAAGAACAGCCGCATCAGGTGGAGGTCGTTCACGCTCAACGCACGCGCCACCAGCGTCGCGAGCGCCAGGAGGGCGGCGGCTCCCGGGCCCTTGGGGTCGAAGATGCTGGTCTCGAACGGCACCCCGTTGTTGGCCCACTGCTGGCCGCCGTAGGCGTAGATCGCCTCGTCGCGGCGCAACGTGTCATCGAGTCCGAAGCGGGTGAACAGCGCGACGGTGATGCCGAAGACGAGCAGCGCGCCCGCCCACGCAATGACGGGGCTCCGGTCGTCGGCCGCCGCGCGGTCGCCGCGCGGCGCGAACGGCTCGCCGGGTCGGCGGTTCTGGAGCAGGGTTGGGAAGCCGGGCACGCGCGGGAGGGGTTCTGAAACTCGATCCTGCGACGGCGAGTCCCCGGCTGACCAGAGCGGGGCCGGGCCAGGATAGCTGGCCGCGGCCCCGCCGAGAGCTGTCGCTCAGTTGCTCGTGATGACCACCGTGTGCAGCTGGCCCGGGGTCGCCGTGACGGTCACCTCGGTGCCGCGGTTGGTGGTCCGCGAGGCGTAGCCGCGCGCCCGCGCGCCGTCGAGCAGGACGGCGGTCGCGTGCCTGCCCGCGGGCAGTGTGGTCCCGATCACCAGGCGCGAGCCCGGCGTGTCGGTGGCGTCGACCTTGGTCGTGTACTGCTGGCCGTCGCGTGATGCCGTGATGGCGATCGACCCGGAGCCGCCGAGCCGGATGTCCGAGCCGGAGACGGACGGCTGCCCGTCCGGCACCTGCGGGACGACCTGCACGACGCCGCGGTTCAGGAACGGCCGCAGCCCCAGCTGCTGATGCACGACCGGCCACGCGGTGCCGTAGTTGCCCCACGCCTGCATGAAGCTCGACCGGCAGGTCCAGCAGCGGTCGATGTTCGCCGGGATCCCGGCCGACGGGTCGCCGTTCGGCGCCGACGGGAAGATCTCCGGCATCGCGCCGGGCTGCTCGTCGGGCTGGCCGCCCGTCGCCGGCTCGGAGAACATCGTCTCCGCGTTGGCGTCGGTGTAGCGCCGTTGCTGCGACGCCCCCAGGCGACCGTAGTTGCCCTCGCCGACGGCCTGGATCGAGGTCGTCAGCGAGAAGATCTCGAAGTCGCCCGCGCCATTCTGGCCGCCACCGCAGCCGGTATGGAACAGCCCCAGCGAGCCGGGCCGGGAGCCCGAGTAGCACGCGTTCTCCCGCGCGGCCAGCGCGGCGACGCCGTGCGCGCGCGTGGCGACACCCGGCGTGACCTCGTCGGCCGAGGTGAGCTCGGCCTCCATCGGCACCTGGCCGATCCAGTGCTTCTGGAAGACCTGCTGGTTGCCCGGGTCCTTGAGCGAGTCGGCGTACTGCGTGTTGGCCGCCGACCACCACGTGGACTCGAACTGCCGCTGCAGCTTGGCGGCGAGCCCTTCGGCCCAGCGGGCGGTCGAGCTGTCGCCCTTCGAGCGCGCCATGTCGGCGAGGTCAAGCAGCGCGCGCATGTAGTAGACGCCGTTGTCGAGCTTCTCCGGCCCCATGCCCTCGCGCTCGACGTTGCCGGACCCCTCAGGCCAGCCGTCGCGATCGACGTCGAGCCGCTGATCCACCGCGCGCAGGTTGCGCACGGAGAAGTCGTACATCTGGTCGCGGAACGCGTTGTCGCCCGTCCAGCGCCAGATCAGCGCGACCGCACTCGGGAACTTGATCGTCTCGTCCGTGTTGAAGTCGTTGACCGTCGTGCCGTCGGGCTTCGTCGTCTGCGAGTCGTGGCCGAACCAGATCGACCCGTCGGGCACCGCCTCGTGGACGACGATCCCCGACCGGTTGTTGAGCACATCGGAGATGTCGCGCAGCGTGATCAGGTGCTGCTCGGCGGTCTCGAACTGCCCGAGGGCGACCGCGGCGAACGACGTGTAGATGCCGTCGGTGGCGAAGATCCACGGGTAGTCCGCGAAGCCGGCGGCGAACCAGCGCGCGTGCGCGACGGTCCCGAGCGGCGCCGGGAACTGCTTGCCCTGGTTGGTCCAGCGGACCTGCAGGTCCGACGCGGTCTGGTTGGCGTCGGCGAGGTTCTGCTTGCCCCAGTCGATCGCGTTGGCGAGCAGCGGGTCGCCTGGCAGGTCGACCTTGGTGCGCGCGGCGAGCGCGTCACGCGAGGCGATCTTCGACGCCAGCTGCCCGGCCGGGTCGTCGAGCGCGCCGGCGAGCTGGGTTTGGGCGTCGGCCATCCCCTTGTCGGAGCCGGCGACCGCGACCCACAGCGTCTTGGAGCCGCCGGCGGGGACGGTGACCGAGTAGGTGAGCTTGCCGCCCGTGCCGTTGCCGAACGGCCCGTCGTCGCAGGCGCTCGGGGCGACCTGGTCGCTGCCGGCGCACCGGGTGTCGCCCTGACCGCCGCGGTACGTGCCGCCCGTGTCGGCCACCTCGTGCGCGGTCGGCGTCGCGTCGGCCGCGACCAGCGCGGTGTAGTCGTGCGGCGCGCCGTTCGGGATCGTGCCCTGGTCGGTGAAGACGAGCGCGCCGTCGGCGTAGGACCCGTGGTCGGGCAGGTTGTCCTTGGCGTTCGGGACGACGCCGTCGAAGCCCCACGGGTACGCGCCCAGCAGCTCGGAATGCGCGTCGACGTCGACCGAGACGGTCTTGTCCGCCGCGCCCGGGTTGGTCATCTTGAGCCCGAACAGCCCGGCGCGGTGGGCGTCGGGCGCGAAGTCCGTGCGCTGCAGCTGCAAGCCGCTCGCCTCGGGCAGGTCGAAGCGCGTGTAGCCGCGGCCGGACGAGAACTTCGTCGCCGACCCGACCCAGTTGCCGTCGACCCCGAACCAGACCCCGTCGACGAGCTTCAGGGGCGTCGTCCAGACACCGCCCATCTCGCCGGTGATGTGCCAGCCGTTCGGATAGAAGGCCCCGTCCTCGAAGCCCGCGATGTACGACCGCTGACCGGACGCGACCTCGCGCCGGTCCTGCAGGCGCTGCGTCGTCGAGACCTCCGGCGCCGCGGCCTGTGCCGCCGACGCGCTGAGCAGGGCCGCCGTGATGCCGGCGGCCAGAACCCGTGTCCTGCGCACTCCTCCACCCCCAGTAGAGACTGACCGGATCCCTACCCGCAGGTGGGACCGGCCAGTCCCGGGGGACGGTCAGCGGGCGCGGGGACCGTCGTCCTCCGGACGCCCGGTCGCCAACTCCTCCTCGAAACGGTCGTGCTCGCGGTTGGCCGCGAAGCGCCCGTCGCGGGTGCCGGTGCCGGTCTCGTCCGCCGGCGTCTCGTCGCCGCGCAGCTCGTGGTCGGCGAGGCCGCGCTCGTGCAGTTCGGCACGGTTCTCGTGCAGCGTCGCGCGCTCGCGCTCCAGGCGGGCTTCCTGCTCGACGCGCTCGGCCTCGAGCCGGGCCTCGCTGGCGCGCTGCTCGGTGACGGCGGCGCGCTGCTCACGCTGGCGGGCCTCGCCGCGATGGTGCTCGGCGGCGCGGTCACGCTCGGCACGAAGGCGGCGCTCCTCGCGGCGCTTGGGCGACAGCACGGTCGCGAACAGGATGATCGCGAGAATGACGACGACGGCGACGATGATGATCACTGCGGTCATGGGTGCGGTGTTCCTTCCCTCTGGCTTTCGACGCTCTCCCAACCAGGGGTGCCCGGAGGGCTTCAGCGCCAACCGCGCCGTTAGCGTGCGGTCAACAATGACCGTCGCCTTCGATCTCCAGTGCCATTCGACGTACTCGGACGGCAAGCTCCCGCCGGCCGCCGTGATGGAGCGGGCGGCCGCGGACGGGGTGGAGCTCGTCGCGCTGACCGATCACGACACGGTCGACGGCGTCGCCGAGGCGCGCGAGGTCGCGCAGCGGCTCGGGATGCGCTTCAGCGCCGCGTCGGAGATCTCGGCCGTCGCCGGCGTGCACGCCGACCTGCACGTGCTCGGGTACGAGATCGACCCGGCCGACCCCGGTCTGCTGGCCGCGCTGGACGACTTCCGCGCCGACCGCCAGCGGCGCGTCGAGGCGATCGCCGACCGGCTCGAGGAGCTCGGGTTCACGGTCGACCGCAGCGTGCTGGAGGACCGCCGCACCAAGGGCCTGCCGATCGGGCGCCCGCACATCGCCGACGCGGTGCTCGAGCACCCGGACAACGCCGCCCGCCTGGCCGACGAGGGGATCACCGACAAGAACGGATTCTTCCCCGCCTACATCGTCCCCGGCGCCAAGGCGTTCGTACAGCGCACGCGCCCGACCGTGCAGGATGCGATCGCGGTCATCCACGCCGGCGGCGGCGTCGCGGTCTGGGCCCACCCGTTCTGGGACATCCCCGACGCCGGCGAGGTCCTGGCGACGATCGACGAGTTCGCCGCCGCCGGGCTCGACGGCGTCGAGGTCTTCTACGCGACCCACGGTCCCGAGCAGACCCGGCTGCTGCACGAGCACTGCCGGGCGAAGGGCCTGCTGATCACCGGGTCGACCGACTTCCACGCCCCCGACCACGAGCGCTTCGGGCACTTCCGC
>JAXDHL010000605.1:0-3502 GCA_034664525.1 Solirubrobacteraceae bacterium | reverse complement strand
CCGCTCCGGACGCGGCATCGATTGGCCACGTCGCGCACTCGGTGGGCGGAGATCGGCAGGAGGGGAGAGCGGCTCGGACATCGCTCCCGGCACCTGCCGTGCCGACGCGCGCCCAGGTGCTACTGGGCACGGCTCGCGAGCCTCGCCACCAGTGACATCAACGACGACGACAACGCCGACGGTCCCGTCGTCATCGAGGTGATGGCCTCAGACCGGGCGCTGACGACCGCCGTCCGCAGGTGGGCTGAGACAGCGGTGGCTCATGCCGTCGACGACCGCCCGCGATGGTCGATGGCATGCGGCGCCAGGCGTTAGAGCGGCAGCTTCGACCGGCCGCGCCGCCCGGCCGACCCGCTCTTGGAGACCGCGCGCGAACTGGTCTGGAACGGCTTGGAGAACCAGCGGCCGAGCTTGCCGGGGGCCTTCGAGGCGCCGCGCGAGCCGACCCCGAGCACCTTCTGGCCGCCGCGCTCCGGGTGCCGCGACAGGCGCGGGAACAGGAAGGCCGCGATGAGCAGCAGCACGCAGAATGCGATGACGCCTCCGATGAGCATGGTGGCGGCGGTACCCGCTCGGCCCGCTCCTAGAACGCGCGCAGCGCGGCGGCGAGGCGCTCCGTCGCCGGCCGGTCGCGCAGCGTGATCCGGACGTGGTCGTCGTCGCCCCATTCGGCCCCGGAGGCGACGAGCACGCGCTGGGCGGCCAGCCCGTTCGTGATCGACGCGGCCGACATCCCCTCGCCGCCGCGCAGCCAGACCGCGTGTGAGGACGACGGGCCGGAGCTGAACGGCGTGCCCTCCAGCGCACGGGCCAGCCGCTCGCGCTCGGCGGCGATCAGCGCCCGGCGCATCCCCAGCCGGCGTGCCGCCCGGGCCGGGTCCTCCAGCGCGGCGGCGATTGCCGCCAGGGTGGGGGAGGCCACGCCCTGGCCGGGGCTGAGCACGGCCAGCAGCTCCTCGTCGCCCGCCGGCCCGAGCACGTACCCGCCGCGCAGGCCCGCCATCGCCCAGCCCTTCGAGAACGACCGCAGGACGAGCAGGTTCGGCAGCTCCTCCACCAGCGGGGCGCACGACACGTCCGGCCCGGCGAACTCCACCAGCGCCTCGTCGACCAGCACGGACACCGACGGGCGCAGCGACGCCGTGAACGAGCGCAGCGCCTCGCCGTCGACCGGCACGCCGGTCGGGTCGTTCGGCGAGCAGAGCACGATCGCGCGGGTCGCGTCGCCGACCGCGCGCTCCAGCGATCCGAAATCGACCACGCCTCCCGGGCCGAGCGGGACCGGGACCGGTCGCACGCCGGCGCGCGAGATCAGCGCCGGCAGCGGGCTCCACGACGGCCAGGGCAGCACCGCCTCGCCGCCGGTCGCCAGCTCGCGCAGCGCCGCCTGCAGCAGCTGCCCGGCGCCGTGGCCGAGCGCGACCCGCGCCGCCGGCACGCCGTGGCGCTCGGCGACCGCCGCCAGCGCCGCCGACCCCGCCACGTCCGGATAGCGGTTCAGCGACCGCCGCAGGGCGAAGGTCGCGGCGTTGACGATCTCCGGGTCCGGCGGCTCGTGCCAGTCCGGGCGCGACAGGTCGAGCACGCCCACGCGCGCGAGCTCAGCCGACTTCTCCTGCTCGCGCCGCGCCCGCAACCGCCGCGAGTCCTCCTCCGGCGACAGCGCCTCGAACTGGCGGTAGTAGCCCAGCAGGCGCCGGCGCGGGCTCACTGGTTGGGCAGCACGGTCGAGCCGGGCCCCGCGATGATCAGCAGCCAGAACGCGAAGGCGGCGCCGGCGACGATCGCCGTCCACATGAAGATCCGCCCGAGCTGCCCCTCCTTCTGATCGTGCCCGGCCGCGCGGCGCAGGATCTTCCACAGCTCGTCGATCCGGACCGCGATCCAGAGCGTCGCCATGACCGAGGCGAGCAGCCCGAAGAACGCGACCGCGATCCCGACGAACAACGAGTCCGTCAGGTAGGTCACCTGCGAGCCGACCCACAGCCAGCCGAGCGGCTGCGGGCCCCAGCACGAGAGCGCGACCAGGGTCAGCGCCGCGAGCGTGAGCGCGGCCAGGACGCCGTCGACGCGCTGCCGGCGGGTACCGAGGCGCTCGGGGGTCGAGCGGTACTTCAGCGGCGCCGACCCTGGGCGTCGCCCGATGAACAGCCCGCCGTTGTCGGTCGGGTCGTTGCGCGGCACGCCCGCCTATGCCTCCTCGGTGAGGACCGTGTCCGCGTGCGAGTAGGCAGGCGCGCAGCAGCAGAGCAGCACGAGCGGCTCGTCGCCGGTGTTGGTGAGCTTGTGCTCGGCGCCGGGCGGGATCACGGCACAGTCGCCCGGGGCCACGTCGCGCTCGTCGTCGCCGATCCGCAGCCGCCCGCGGCCGGCCGTGAAGAAGTAGAGCTCCTCGGCGGCGTGGTGGTAGTGCGCGGTGGTCGCCGACCCCACCGGCACGGTCGCCTCGGCCAGCGACTGGTGGGCCGCCGGCAGCGCGACCCGGCCGGCGACCTCGCGGATGGTCGAGCCGTCCTTGGTCGTGAACGCCTCCGCGGCGGCGATGTTCGCAAGCTCCATCGTCCGGCGCACGGTAGCTGACCCTTAGGAATGGCGGGTAGCTTTCCGTCGTGGCTCGCCGAACCGCCCCAGCCCTGGTCGTCGCTGCGCTGTGTGCCGCGTTCGCGGCCCTGGTGTGGGTGCTCGCCTTCCACTCCGGCGCCGGGATCTCCGCCGACCACGCCGCGCTGCGCGGCTTCGGCGCGCTCGACGATCTCCACCTGCACCCCCTCGCCGAGGCGATCGCGCGGTTGTGCGATCCGCTCCCGTACGCGGTGCTGTGCCTGGGGGTGCTGGCCCACACGTACCGCACCCGCGGCCCGCGCGGCGTGCTGGCCGCGCTCGCGATCCTCGCCGCGGCGAATGGGCTCACCCACGTGCTCAAGGAGCTGGCGGCGCAGCCGCGGCCGGTCTTCGACATGCACGTGCTGGCGGCGTCGTGGCCGAGCGGGCACGCGACGGCCGCGATGGCGCTCGCGCTGTGCGCGACGATTGCCGCCCGCCCTGAGGCGCGCCGGCTCACCGCGATCGCCGGCGGCCTCTTCGCCGTCGGCGTGGCGGATTCCGTGGTCCTGCTCGGCTGGCACTTCCCGAGCGACGTGCTCGGCGGCTTCGCCGTCGCCGGCGCGGCCACCGGCCTGGTAGTGGCCGCGACGGCCTGGGCCGAGGCGCGCTGGCCGGCGGGGACGGGACGGCGGGCGCTGCAGGGCCGGGCCACGGTCGCGGTGTGGTGGCCGGGCGTGGCCGCCGGCATCGGCGTCGCCGCCGTCCTGATCGCGATCGCGTTCGGCTACATCACGTCGGTCTACGGCACCCGGACCGAGGGGCCGGCGTTCGTGGTGTGCGCGGCGGTGATCGCGGGGCTCGGGTTCGCGCTCGCGGCCGCCGGCTCGACCGTGCCGGCCGAGAGTTAGGCGACGCGCTCCGCGAGCTCGGGCTCGAGCTCGACGGCGAGCCGCCCGGC
>JAXDHL010000604.1:0-4570 GCA_034664525.1 Solirubrobacteraceae bacterium | reverse complement strand
GCGAACTCCCTCACGCGGACGCCACGCTCTCGATCGCCGGCACGATGTTCATGTAGGCGCCGCAGCGGCACAGGTTGCCGCTCATGCGCTCGCGGATCTCCGCGGCGTCGAGCGTCACGCCCTCGGCGCGCGCCTCCTCCAGCATCCCGGCGGCCGAACACAGCTGGCCCGGAGTGCAGTAGCCGCACTGGAAGGCATCGTGGGAGACGAAGGCGGACTGCAGCGGGTGCAGCTCGCCGTCGGCCGGGGCGAGCCCCTCGACCGTGGTGATCCGCGCGCCGTCATGCGCGACCGCCAGCAGCAGGCAGGCGTTGGCGCGGCGCCCGTCGAGCAGGACCGTGCACGAGCCGCACTGCCCGTGGTCGCAGCCCTTCTTGGCCCCGGTGAGCCCGAGCTGCTCGCGCAGCGCGTCCAGCACCGTGGTGCGGGTGTCGATCGTCAGGCGGCGCTCGGTGCCGTTGACCGTGAGGGTGACCTCGGCGTCCATTGACGGGTCACCGTACCCCGCCGTGCTTGGATGCACCCATGCCCGACGAGCGCGAACACGACATCGTTGTCCTGGGAGCCACCGGCTTCACCGGTGAGCTGACCGCCCAGCACCTCGCCCGGCACGCGCCGCAGGGCACCCGGTTCGCACTCGCGGGTCGCAACCGCGGCAAGCTCGAGGCGGTGCGCGAGCGCCTGGGCGCGGACGTCCCGCTCGTCTCCGCCGACACCACCGACGAGCGCTCGCTGCGCGAACTGGCCGAGTCGACCAAGGTCGTGATCACCACGGTCGGGCCGTACATCACCTACGGCGAGCCGGTCGTGGCCGCCTGCGCCGAGGCGGGCACCGGCTACCTCGACCTGACCGGCGAGCCCGAGTTCATGGACCTGATGTACGTCCGCCACCACCGCCGGGCCACCGAGACCGGGGCGCGGCTGCTGCACGCGTGCGGGTTCGACTCGATCCCGCACGACCTCGGCGTGCGCTTCACCGTCGAGCAACTGCCGGAGGGGGTCCCGCTGCACGTCGAGGGCTACGTGCGCGCGGGCGGCATGGCCTCGGGCGGGACGATCGCCTCGGCGCTGCTGATCATGGCCCGCATGCGCCACGCCGCGCAGGCGGGGCGGCAGCGGCGCGCGCTCGAGCCCGACCCCGGCGGCCGGCGCGTCCGGATCACCACCGGCGCGCCGAAGCGCGCCGAGGGCCTCTACGTGCTGCCGGCGCCCACGATCGACCCGCTGATCGTGCGAGCGTCGGCGCTCGCGCTCGACCGCTACGGCCCCGACTTCTCCTACGGGCACTACGTCGCCTCCAAGCGCCTGCCCGCCGCGGCCGGCATCGCGGCCGCGGTCCCCGTGCTGGCCGGCGTGGCCCAGCTGCCCGCCGCGCGCAAGCTGGTCTCCTCGCGCTTCCCGCCCGGCACGGGGCCGAGCGAGTCCAAGCGCGTGTCCTCGTGGTTCAAGGTGCGCTTCGCCGGCGAGGGCGGCGGCAAGCGCGTGGTCTGCGAGGTCGCCGGCGGCGACCCCGGTTACGGCGAGACCTCCAAGATGCTCGCGGAGGCGGCGCTCGCGCTCGCGCTCGACGACCTGCCGGAGAGCGCCGGCCAGGTCACGACGGCCCAGGCGATGGGCGAGGCCCTGACGCGCCGGCTGCAGCGCCAGGGCATCGGCTTCAGCGTGCTTGCTTCGCCTGCTTCCACGTGACGAGGCGCTGGGACCCCTCGTCCCAGAGCTTCAGCCGCGTGGCCTTCAGGCCGTCCCACAGCGAGAGCACGGGCACGTCGGAGAAGATCGGCGTCGAGTCGTGCGCGCGCTGGAGGTAGTAGTTCGGCACGCGCGCACTCAGGTGGTGCACGTGGTGCAGGCCGATGTTGCCGGTGAAGAACTGCAGGACCTTCGGCAGCTTGAGATAGGAGGATCCGCGCAGTGCCGCGTCCGCGTAGCTCCACTCCTCGCCATCGCGCCAGTACGTGTCCTCGAACTGGTGCTGGACGTAGAACAGCCACACGCCCGCGGTGGCGGCGAGCCAGGCGGTCGGCAGCTGGATGAGGACGTAGGCCTGCCAGCCGATCAGCCAGCAGATGGCGCCGATCAGCACGACGAGCGCGAGGTTGGTGCCGAGGATGCTGTTGCGCGCGCGCCGGCGCGCGTTCTTCGGGATGAAGCGCGGGTACAGCGCCAGCGCGTACAGCGAGCCGATCCCGAACATCACCAGGGGGTTGCGGAACAGCCGGTAGCCGATGCGGCCCTTGCGGTCCTTGGCGTAGTACTCGGCCACGGTGAGCGTCGGGATGTCGCCGACGCCGCGGCGGTCCAGGTCGCCCGCCGTCGCGTGATGGACGGCGTGGTTGTGCTTCCACGAGCTGAAGGGGGAGAACACGATCACGCCGAGCGTGCGCCCGAGCCAGGTGTTCGCCCGCTTGGACGGCAGGAACGAGCCGTGCGTGCAGTCGTGGAACAGGATGTAGGTCCGCAGCAGGAATCCGGCCGCGGGGAGCGCCACCAGCAGGGCGAGCCAGTAGGACACGTCGAGCAGGACGTACATCGCGAACGAGAGCGCGACGTATGGCACGACCGAGGTCAGGATGTCGATGAGGCTGCGCCCGATGTGCGGGCGGGCGTACGGAGCGAGCGCTGCTTTCCAGACGGGGCGCCCGGAAGGCTCGGAGACGGTCGGTGTGGCGAGGGACATGCGTGCGCGACCCTACTGACCGAGAACCGGTATTGGGGGAAGGTAAGGAGCGCCAACGCGCCAGCACTGGGGGCCCATTCAGGTGCCGTCCCGATGCCATAGTGGCTGCAGATCGGCGGAAAACGCCGGGCCCATGAGCGCTAGGCCGCCGGCAATCGGACCACAAACGAGGCGCCGCCGCCCTCGGCGTCGGACGCCTCGACCCGCCCGCCGTGCGCATCGACGATCGCGGCCACGATCGCCAGGCCGAGCCCAGCGCCGCCCTTGCCCCGGGTGCGCCCGACCTCGGCGCGCCAGAAGCGGCCGAAGATCTCCCCCGGGTCGGCGGTCGGCAGCCCCGGCCCGTGGTCGCGGATCTCGAGCCGCACCTGCCCGTCCTCACGGCGGGCGGAGACCTCCACGGGCGTCCCCTCCGGCGTGTGGGTGAGCGCGTTGCGGACGAGGTTGGCCAGCACCTGGCGCAGCTGGTGGGCGTCGCCGGTGATGTCGAGCGGGCCGGAGGTCTGCGCCTCGATCGTGCGCTCGGGCGCGATCGCCCGCGCGTCGGACACCGCGTCGCGCACCAGCGGCGCGAGGTCCAGCCGGGCGTGCGGCGCGTCGGCCACCTCGTCGAGGCGGGCGAGCATCAGCAGGTCCTCGACCAGCACGCCCATCCGCGCCGCCTCGTCCTCGATCCGCCGCAGCGCCTTCGTGCGGTCCGCGTCGGCGCCGATCGCCCCCATCCGGAACAGCTCGGCGTAGCCGCGGATCGAGGCCAGCGGCGTGCGGAGCTCGTGCGAGGCGTCGGCCAGGAACTGGCGCAGCTTGTCCTCGCTCGCCTGGCGCTCGGCGAACGCCCGCTCCAGCCGATCGAGCATCGCGTTCAGCGAGATGCCGAGCCGGCCGACCTCCGTGCGTGGGTCGGTGTCCCCGACACGGTGCGAGAGGTCGCCGCCGGCGATCCGCCCGGCGGTGTGGCCCATGCGGTCCAGCGGGAGCAGCCCGATGCGCACGACGACCCACGACACCGCGGCCAGGGCGGCCAGCACCCCGGCGATCACCAGCCCCTCCACCAGCAGCAGCCGCTGCAGGGTGCTCGACGTCTCGGTCATCGGGACGGCAACGATGCTCGTGCCGCCGGTCACCGGGTTGGCGGTCGCGAGCAGGCGGTAGCTCGTGCCCTCCGTGCCCGACACGGTGATGATCCGCCCGGCCGGCGGCTTGGCGGGCACGTTCGGCCGGGCGACGGTCGTCGACGTGTCGAGCCGGAAGGTGCCCTGTTGGGTCGTCTTGCCGGTGGAGTCGCGGACCGCCACGTAGGTGCCCGGCGGCGGGCCGAAGTCGCCGCGCGGGCGACCACCGGGGTCGCCGCCGCCACCGGGGAACCGGTGGCCGGGGTCGCCGTCGGGCCCGTGCAGCAGCAACCCGGCGGCCCCGATCGCCCCGCGGACCTGCTGGTCGACGCGCTGGAGCAGGAACGACCGCTGCTCGACGTACGTGATCCCGCCGAGCAGGACCAGCCCGAGGGTCGTCAGCGCGAGCAGCGTTGCGATCAGCCGCCCGCGCAGGGAGGCCATCATGCCCGGGGCGTTCGCAGGGCGTAGCCGACGCCCCGCACGGTGTGGATCAGCGGCGGGCCGAGCCGGTCGAGCTTCTTGCGCAGGTAGGAGACGTAGGTCTCCAGGACGCGGGCGTCGCCCCCGAAGTCGTAGTCCCAGACGTGCTCGAGCAACTGCGCGCGCGTCAGCGCGCGGCGCGGGTTGAGCATCAGGTAGCGCAACAGCCGATACTCGGTCGCGGTCAGGTCGACCAGCTCGCCGCCGCGGATCACCTCGTGGGCGTCGTCGTCGAGCTCGAGGTCCTCGAAGACGAGCCGGTTGGACTCGGGCTCGGCCAGGCCGGCGCGGCGGAGGA
>JAXDHL010000603.1:0-3067 GCA_034664525.1 Solirubrobacteraceae bacterium | reverse complement strand
GCCACGCTCGAGGCGGCCCGCGAGCCGGTGACGCTCGTGCCCACCGGGCCGCTCACCAACGTCGCCCGGCTGCTCGGGGCGCGCCCCGACCTGCACGGGCGGATCCACGAGATCGTGCTGATGGGCGGTTCCACCGGCCGCGGGAACACCACGCCGGCGGCCGAGTTCAACATCTTCGTCGACCCCGAGGCCGCCGCGATCGTGTTCGGCAGCGGCCTGCCGGTCACGATGATCGGCCTCAACCTGACCCACCAGGCGCGCGCGACCCCCGAGGTGCTCGAGCGCGTGCGCGCGCTGCCGGGCGAGCCGGCGCGGGCGGTCGAGGGCTGGATGGCGTTCTTCGGCGGGCGCTACGAGCGCGTGCACGGCGAGTTCGCCGCGCCGGTGCACGACCCGTGCACCGTGGCGATGCTGATCGACCCGACGCTGATCCGGTCCACCGACACGTTCGTCGCGGTCGAGACCGAGGGTCGCTGGACGCGCGGCGCGACGGTCGTCGACCTCAACGACCGGCTCGGACAGCCGCACAATGCGCGCGTGGCGCTGGAGCTGGACGCGCCGCGCTTCTGGGACCTGGTCATCGGGGCGCTCGAGCGGCTCGCAGTCAGATGACCTGGAGCGGCACCGGGCCGGGCGGGGCCGGGAAGGCGGCGTCGAGCTCCACCACATCGTCCTGGCGCAGGATGACCTTGAGCGCGCCGAAGTTCTGCCGCACGTGCTTCGGCGTCCCGGCCTCGGGGATCGCGCAGACGCCCGGATGCTCGATGACCCAGGCCAGCGCGACCTGAGCGGGTGTCGCCCGGTGGCGCCGGCCGATGCCTTCCAGCACCGGATCCTCGACGAGCCGGCCCTGCTCGATCGGCGAGTAGGCCATGATCGGGATGCCGTTCTGCTGGCACCACGGCAGCAGATTCCACTCGATACCTCGCCGCGCCAGGTTGTACGGCACCTGATCCGTCTGGACCGCAGTGCCTCCGGTCAGGTCCAGCACCTCCGCCATGTCGCCGATGTCGAAGTTGCTCACGCCCCAGTGGCGGATCAGCCCGGTCCGCTTGAGCTCCTCGAACGCGCGGATGGTCTCCTCCAGCGGCGCCGTGCCGCGCCAGTGCAGGAGGTAGAGATCGAGCCGGTCGGTGCCCAGGCGGCGCAGGCTGCGCTCGCATGCAGCGATCGTGCCCCGGAACGTCGCGTGCCCGGGCAGCACCTTGCTGCCCCGGAAGTCCTCGTCGCGACGGCCGGCGATCGCCCGGCCGACGAGCTGCTCGGTCGCACCGTCGGCGTACAGCTCGGCGGTGTCGATGAGCGTCATCCCGAGGTCCAGTCCGGCCTGCAGCGCCTCGATCTCGACCTCGGGCGGGTGCCGCCCCTCCGCCAGGTGCCAGGTCCCCATGCCGAGGACCGGGATCGTCTCCCCTGACGGGAGGTTCACGGCGCGCATCGTGAGAACCGACATGTCCCTGCTGGTAGGACGCGCGCGGTCGCCGACCAGCGCGAGCCTACGCGAGTTCCACGGTGCGGCCGCTCGCCGCGCTGGCGCGCGCGGCGTCGATGACCTCGAGGCTGGCCACGGCGTCCCAGGGGTCGACGGGAACGCGGCCCGCGCCGCGAACCGCGGCGGCGAAGGCGGGGTAGTACGTGTCCCAGCGGCCCCGCTCGCTCGGGACGGGCTCGCTGGACTCGCCGCGCTGCAGGAGGCCCCAGCGCTGCTCGGGCTCGGTGCCCCAGTCGTCGCCCTCGGAGGCCGGGGACCGGCCGGCGATCAGCGCCTCCTCCTGGCCGTCCATCCCGCCGACGACATAGGAGCCCTCGGTGCCCGTGACCCGGAAGCGCGGCGCCGGGGCGCCCTCGGTCCAGTTCCCCGCGATGTGGGATGTCATGCCCCCGCGGTGACGTAGCGCCGCGAAGAACCCGTACTCCAGCCCGCCGTGCTCCGGCCGCTCGAGCGCCTCGGCGTAGACGGACGCGACCGGCCCGAAGAGGAGCAACGCTTGGTCGAACAGATGGCTGCCGAAGTCGCGCAGGATGCCGCCCCCGGACGCGGGCGGCGCCGACTGGTCGAAGCGCTCGAATGCCGACGCGAAGCGCACGACATCGCCCAGCGCGCCGGTGTCCAGGAGCCGGCGCACCGTCAGGAGATCGGAGTCCCAGCGGCGGTTCTGGTAGACGCTGAGCGTCAGCCCGGCCTGCTCGGCTGCCCGTACCGCGGCCCGCGCCGTTGCGGCGTCGGGGGCGAACGGCTTGTCGACCACCGCGGCCAGGCCCAGCTCGATCGCCTCGTACAGGACGTCGATGTGGGTCTGCGCCGGAGTCGAGATCGCCACGGCCTCGACCCCCGCTGCGGCAAGGTCGGCGAGGGTGTCGAACGCCGGCGTTCCCGGATGGTCGGCCTCCAGCTCCGCCCGCCGCTCCGGCGACCGGGTCACGACACCCGCCAGCTCCGCGCCGGCCGCGGAGGTGATCAACGGGGCGTGGAAGCGCCGCCCGCCGAACCCGTACCCGACCAGTCCAATCCGCACCGGCGTGTCATCCATGCCGGCGATCCTATGAACCGGGCGGTCGGCTGACCAGCCGACTCGGCCGGGCAGAGCTTCGGCCCCCGTCGGCAAGGTGGCGAGTATGAGCGTCGATCTGCTTCAGAACACGGAAGAGGCCCTCGAGCAGGAGCGCCGGGAGGCCGAGGCCGCCGCGCGCGAGGTGCTGTCGGAGCCGCGCCGGCCCGCGCGGGCCGACACCGCAGACGCGGCTGCGAGCGTCGGATTTCGTTCGCATAGCCGCACGAAAGACGACAAGGCCGGCCGCCCGAAGCCTTCCGAGGGCTGCCCTTCGCCGGGCATCCGACGCTCGGGACCTGTCACCCGTGGCTGGAGGCCGGCGGAGCCCCGCGCCGCGCGGACGTGATCGTGCAGGAGTGCGGCGCCGGCCCGGTGGACGACGAGCTCGGTGGAGCGCCTGGCCCGGATGCTCGGCGTCGACCGCGCCGCCATGACGGACAACCGGTCACCGGGAGCCTCAACGCCTCGCTGGCTCAGTGGCTGCTCGCCACCGGCCGGGCGACCGCGCCCTACGT
>JAXDHL010000602.1:0-3716 GCA_034664525.1 Solirubrobacteraceae bacterium | reverse complement strand
CATCGGCGCGCACGCGCAGGGCGGGCACCCGGCCGGCGGCGCGATGCGCGGCGCGCTCGGCCTCGGACAGGTCGCGGCAGGTGCCCGGGTACGCGCCCTCGGGCAGCGGCCCGTGCGGCGCGCTCGCCGCCTCGCGGATCTCCGCGCGCGTGCAGAAGCACGGGTACGCGCGGTCGCCGAGGCGGTCGGTCGCCGCGTCGTACAGCGCGCCCCGCTGCGACTGGAAGACGACGTCGCCGTCCCAGTCGAGGCCGATCGCCGCCAGGTCGGCCAGCTGCTCGTCGACGAAGTGCGCACGCGAGCGGCCCTCGTCGAGGTCCTCCACCCGCACCAGGAACGGCGAGCCGGCCGAGCGGGCGAACAGCCAGGCCAGCAGCGCCGTGCGCAGGTTGCCGAGGTGCAGGACCCCGGTCGGCGACGGCGCGAAGCGCCCGCGCATCAGTACGTGAAGGGCAGCGTGTCGGCGACCTCGGACAGGTGCGGGGCGTCGTGGTCGCGCTGGGAGAACAGCAGCTCGTCCTCCGGCAGCGGCCAGTCGATCCCGACCTCGGGGTCGTCGAAGCGGATCCCCGACTCGGTCGCCGGGTCGTAGTAGTTCGTGCACTTGTAGACGAAGTCCGCCACGTCGGAGAGCACGCAGAAGCCGTGGCCGAAGCCGACCGGGATCCACAGCTGATGGCCGTGCACGTCGTCGAGCTCGAAGCCCTCCCACTGGCCGAAGGTGGGCGAGCCGCGCCGCAGGTCGACCACGACGTCCCACACGGTGCCGCGGGCGCAGCGCACGAGCTTGCCCTGGCCCGGGTGGGTCTGGAAGTGGATCCCGCGCACGGTGCCGCGCCGGGAGCGCGACTGGTTGTCCTGCCGGAACGTGGTCGGCACGCCCGCGACGCTCCAGGTCGCCTCGCGGTACGTCTCGACGAAGAAGCCGCGCTCGTCGCCGTGCACGGTCGGGGTGAGCAGGACGATGCCGTCGAGGCGGGTGGTCAGGCGCTCCATGAAGGCGGGGAGGATAGGGGCGAGGGGGCGTCGAAACAGCCGTCAGCCATGCCGAAGACCGCTGCGATGCCACCCTCTAGAGGGGCCCCACCCGCCCACCAGACCCTCTCCGCGTACATCTCGAGTCGATTCGACGAGTTCTCGCGGTCGCAGAAGGACGTGGCCCAGTACGTGGTCGACCATCTGGACGAGGTCGCCTTCCACACCGCCGAGGAGCTCGCCCGGCGCGCCAACACGTCCTCCTCGACCGTCGTCCGCTTCAGCCAGGCGCTCGGCTTCGAGGGCTTCCCGGAGTTGCAGGCCGCCGCCCGCGACGAGTACCGCGCCCGCGGGCCGCAGGGCCAGCCGGAGGCCGAGCCGCTGTTCTCGCTCGACCATGGCCCGTTCGAGTCGGCGATCGCCGCCGACTTCGCCAACGTGCAGGAGACCGCGCGCAAGGTCTCGCGCTCCGAGGTCGAGGGCGCCGTCGAGGCGATCGCGACCGCCGAGCGCGTGATGATCGCCGGGGTCGACCAGATGGCGTTCTTCGCGTCCTACCTGCGCCACCTGCTGATGCTGCTCGACATCCGCGCCGAGATCGCGGCGTCACCGTCGCAGGAGGCGCTGACGCGTCTCGGCCGCATCGACGAGCACACGATGGTGATCGGGCTGTCGGCCGGCCGCCCGCACCCGCTCGTCGTGCGCGCGATGAAGATCGCCCGCCACCGCCACGCCGCCACGCTCGCGGTCGCCGACGCGTCGCTGTCCGACGTCGCCAAGCTCGCGGACCGGACGCTCTGGTACTCGAGCGACTCGCCCGCGTTCGTGCGCTCGCACACCGGCTTGCTGGCCGTCCTGCAGGCGCTGGCTTACGGGGTCTACGCGCGCGACGCCGCCCAGTACGACAATCGCATCAAGGCGTTCAAGCTCAAGTGAGGCTCGCCGCGTCCGGCAGCTTCCTCAGGATCTCGCGCACCACGTCGCGCACGTCGCGCTCGTCGTGCCCGAAGTCGTCGTAGTAGGCCCGCAGCGCGGCGTGGACGATCCGCAGCTGCGGGGGCGTGAGCTCGAGGTGGAACGCCACCTCGTCCGGCCCGATGAGGGCTCCGTCAGTCATGGCACAACCCAATGTGCCACCCCTGCCGGAACGGCGCAAGCAGGCAAAATGGTCCTTCTTCCAGCACTAGGATGATCCCCATGCGTGACGAAGCCACCTTCCGGGTCAAGGCCGGGCTGGCCGAGATGCTCAAGGGCGGCGTCATCATGGACGTCGTCGACGCCGAACAGGCCAAGATCGCCGAGGATGCCGGCGCCGCCGCCGTCATGGCGCTCGAGCGCGTCCCCGCCGACATCCGCCGGGACGGCGGCGTCGCGCGCATGTCCGACCCGCTGCTGATCCGCGGCATCCAGGCGGCCGTGACCATCCCCGTGATGGCCAAGGCGCGCATCGGCCACTTCGCCGAGGCGCAGGTGCTGGAGTCGCTCGAGGTCGACTACATCGACGAGTCCGAGGTCCTGACGCCCGCGGACGAGGCCAACCACATCGACAAGTGGCCGTTCAAGGTCCCGTTCGTGTGCGGCGCGACCAACCTCGGCGAGGCGCTGCGGCGGATCGGCGAGGGCGCGGCCATGATCCGCTCCAAGGGCGAGGCCGGGACCGGCGACATCGTCGAGGCCGTGCGCCACATGCGCCGCATCTCGTCGGAGATCAAGGCGCTGACCGTGATGGACGAGATGGAGCTTGCGACCGCCGCGAAGAACCACGGCGCGCCGCTGGACCTGATCCGCCAGGTTGCGCGCGACGGCAAGCTGCCCGTCGTCCTGTTCTGCGCCGGCGGCATCGCCACCCCGGCCGACGCCGCGCTGATGATGCAGCTCGGCGCCGAGGGCAACTTCGTCGGCTCCGGCATCTTCAAGTCCGACGACCCGGCCCGCCGCGCGGCCGCGATCGTCGAGGCGACGACGCACTTCGCCGACGCGGACCGCGTGGCGAAGGCCTCCGAAGGTCTCGGCCAGGCCTTGCAGTCGCTCGAGACGCGCAAGCTCGAGGAGTCCCAGCTCCTCGCGTCGCGCGGCTGGTAGCGCGCTGCCGACTGTCGGTGTCCTCGCCCTCCAGGGCGACTTCCAGGCGCACGTCCGCATGCTTCGCGACCTCGGGGCCGAGGCGCGCGAGGTCCGCACGCCCGCGGATCTATTGGGCCCGCCCACCCTCGACGGCCTGATCATCCCCGGTGGCGAGTCCACGACGATGACGCTCGGGATCGCGCGCGAGGGTCTGGCCGAGCCGCTTCGCGAGCTCGCGCAGTCCGGGACGCCGGTGCTGGGCACCTGCGCCGGAATGATCATGCTCGACCGCGACCACCTCGGCGTCGCGGACTGGGTCTGCAAGCGCAACGCCTGGGGCCGCCAGATCTTCTCGTTCGAGGAGGACCTCGAGCTGCCGGGCGTCGACGGGCGGCTGCGCGCCGTCTTCATCCGCGCCCCGCGGCTGGACGCGCCCGACCCCGCGGTCGACGTGCTGGCCGAGGTCGACGGGCACCCCGTCGCCATTCGCAAGGACAACATCCTGGCCGTCGCCTTCCACCCCGAGCTGACCGACGACGCCCGCGTGCACGCGTGGCTCGTCGACCAGGTCCGCCAGCGCGCGGACGACAAGGAGCACGCATGAGAGACCAGCGCGCGGACGCGCTCGCCAAGATCCTCGTCCAGCACTCGACCAAGGTGCAGAAGGGCGACGTGTG
>JAXDHL010000601.1:0-9223 GCA_034664525.1 Solirubrobacteraceae bacterium | reverse complement strand
GGGCGGCGGTACAGCACCTTGTCCAGACGGCCGGGCTGCTGGACGAGTTGCCGCGAGGCCGAGCCCTTGGGACACAGCGTCCCCTGGTTGATCGGGGAGCGGGGATTGCCCTCGATCGAGACGATCTCGCCGTCGCGCGTGTAGACGGCCTGTCCGCACCCGACGGCGCAGAACGGGCAGATGGACTCGGTCACCTTCAGCCCGGCGGTCCGCGCGCCCGCCTGCTTGGTCTTCCGGGAGGCGGCCCAGGGGCCGAGGCCCCAGTCCATGGCCCGTCCGACGACCGGAGTCTCACGCAACCGCTCGAAGGATTTCGGCCGGCGCGCCATCGTGCGTCATCCTTCCCCATCAGGTGAGCGCTGGAACGCCAGTTGGGTCGGATGTGTCAGCCCGTGTGCGATCGGACGGGCTGCTGCATGCCGTCGCGGCGGGTACCGCCGGCGTGGTCGGCGAGGCGTTCCTGCGCTCGCTCGCGCGCCACATCGGCGAGGCGATGGGCGGCGCCGACGTCTGCTTCATCTCCGAGCTGCTCGAAGCGCGGCGCGACCGCGCGCGCGTGCTCGCCTCGTGGCCGGAGGCGGTGCAGCTGCCCGAGGGCACCGAGTACGACCTCGACGGCGCGCCGTGCCGCTACATCCTCGAGCGCGACGTGGTCGCGTTCCCGGACCGCACGCCGGAGCTGTTCCCGACCGACGAGCTGATCGTCCGCCATCGCCTCGAGGGCTACCTCGGCGTGGCGATGCACGACGCCGCGGGGCTCACCATCGGCTACGTCGGTGTGCTCTCCAAGCGCCGGCTGGAGGCCAGTGAGGAGCAGATCGCCGCGCTGCGGATCTTCGCCGCCCGCGCCGGCGCCGAGCTGTGCCGGCGGCGCTCGGAGGCGACGCTGCGCGAGCGGGAGACCGAGATCGCCGCGTCCCGGGCGCGCGTCGTGCAGGCGGCCGACGAGGAGCGCCGCCGGATCGGCCGCGACATCCACGACGGCGTGCAGCAGCGGCTCGTCGTGCTGACCCAGCGCCTGGACATCGCCCGCCGCGCCCTGGACCGCGACCCGGAGACGGCCGCCGACCTGCTGGCCGAGGCGCGCGAGCACGCGGCCGCCGCCGGGCAGGACCTGCGCGAGCTCGCGCACGGGCTGCACCCCGCCGGGCTGGCCGAGCGCGGGCTCGACGGTGCCCTGCGGCTGCTGGGCGCGCGCTCGCCGCTGCCGCTCGAGCTCGAGGCGCTGCCGGGCCGGCGGCTGCCGGACACGATCGAGGTCACCGTGTACTACCTCGTCTCGGAGGCGATCTCCAACGCGGTCAAGCACGCGCGCGCCTCACGCCTGGCGGTCGACGTGCGGCAGAAGGGGCGCACCCTGCACGTCGACGTCGCCGACGACGGGATCGGCGGCGCCGCCCGTGGCCGCGGCTCCGGCATCGGCGGCCTGGGCGACCGGGTGGGCGCGCTCGGCGGGACGCTCGAGGTGATCTCGCCGCCCGGGAAGGGAACGCGCCTGCACGCCGAGATCCCGCTGGCGCCGTTCCGCGACGCCCGCGACCCGTTCCTCGAGTTCGGCCACGACGGCGATGAGGGCCTGGGCGAGCAGCTGATCGAGCTCGTGCTCTGCGGGCGCAAGACGGCGTCCGTCTCGCTCGCCAGCGAGTGGGCGCTCGAAGGCGGCGCCCCGAGCATCGGCCAGTCGCTGCCGATCATGGACCACCACGGCGTGCGCCGGGCGACGGTGCTCGTCACGCGCGTGGCGGTGCTCCCGTTCTCGCTGATCGACGAGGAGATCGTGCGCGCCGAGAGCGCGGGCACGCGGACGGTCGAGGAGTGGCGGGAGACCCAGTGGCACTTCTACGAGGGCTGCCGCGACGAGATCGCCGTGCTGCTCGGGGAGCCCGGCTGGCGCCTCAGCGAGCAGGAGCCGATGGTGATCACCTGGTTCAGGCTCGGGTGAAGCGCCGCCGGGGTAGTCTCGCTGGCGAGCGAGAGAGGGAGAGGCACCCGTGCGACAATTGACCAGCCTGGACGCGCAGTTCTTGGCGATGGAGTCCTCGAGGACCTATGGGCACGTCGGCGCGCTGGCGCTGTTCGATCCGTCCACGGCGCCCGGCGGCGTGGTCAGCTCCGACGATCTCAAGCGGGTGATCGACCGCCGGATCGACCAGCTGCCCCCGTTCCGCCGCCGGCTCGTCGAGGTCCCGCTCGGGATCGACCACCCGTACTGGGTCGACGATCCGGACTTCGACCTCGACTTCCACGTGCGCGACACCGCGGTGCCGCCGCCCGGCGACGACCGCCGGCTGGCCGACACCGTCGCGCGCATCTTCGCCCGCCCGCTGGACCGCACCCGGCCGCTGTGGGAGCTCTATCTGATCCACGGGATCGAGGGCGGCAAGGTCGGCCTCCTCACCAAGGTCCACCACGCGGCCGTCGACGGCGTCTCCGGAGCGGAGATCCTCGGCGTCCTGTTCGACCTGCAGCCGGACGTCGGGCCCGACGACGGCCAGGGCACCGGCGGCGAGTGGCGCTCCGAGCGGCTGCCGTCGCAGCTCGAGATGCTCGGCCGCGGCCTGCTGGGCCTGCCGCGCCAGCCGCTACGCGCCCTGGGCTCGCTGCCGAGCGCGCTCCCGGCGCTGCCGAACTTCCCCGGAGCGGCGCTGGTGCCGGGCGTCCCGTCGCTGCAGCGGCTGCGGGGGCGGGGGCGGGGCGAGCAGGACCCGCTCGTCGACGTCCGCGCCTCGCGCGCGCCGAAGACGCGCTTCAACCGGCGCATCTCCGCCCACCGGCGGTTCGCGTTCGCGTCGCTGCCGCTGGAGGACATCAAGGCGCTCAAGAACGAGCTCGGCATCAAGGTCAACGACGTCGTGGTGGCGCTCTGCGCGACGGCGGTGCGCGACTGGCTCGACGAGCGCGGCGAGCTGCCCGACGAGCCGCTGGTCGCGCTGGTGCCCGCGTCCGTGCGCACCGACGAGGAGCGCGGGACGTTCGGCAACAAGGTGACCGGCATGATCCTGCCGATCCCGACCGATGTCGCCGACCCGCGCGAGCGGCTGATGCGGGCGCACGAGATCCTCGTGCGCGCCAAGGACCAGCAGAAGGGCCTGCCCGCGTCGCTGATGACGGACGTGTCGAACTTCCTGCCGCCGGCGCTGTTCACTCGCGCGTCACGGCTGGCGCTCGAGGTCACGGGCCGCCTGTGGCCGGCGCTCAACCTCGTGGTCTCCAACGTGCCGGGGCCGCCGGTCCCGCTCTACTGCGCGGGGGCGAAGATGCTCGGCCACTATCCGGTGTCGGTCATCACCGACGGGGTCGGGCTGAACATCACGGTGATGAGCTACCTCGACAAGATCGACGTCGGGATCGTCGCCGACCGCGATGCGATCGACGACGCCTGGACGATGATGGACTCGATGGAGCAGGCGCTCGACGAGCTGATGGTCGTCGTCTGCGGCCGTCACTCCACGTCGCGCGAGCGCTCCGAGAGCCGGCGCAGCGCCACGAACGGCAAGGACGAGCGGCGCTCCTCCCTCCAGGGGTCGCCCTCGTTGTGATAGCCGTTGCGCTCCCAGATGCCGGGCTTGTCGTGGTCCATCAGCTCGATCGCTGAGACCCACTTGGCCGACTTCCAGAGGTAGCGCGCCGGGACCAGCAGCCGGGCCGGGCCGCCGTGCTCGCGCTCGAGCGGCCGGCCGCCGAAGTGGTGCGCGATCAGCACGTCGTCGTCGAGCAGCGCCTCCAGCGGCAGGTTGGTCGTGTAGCCGTCGCTGCCGTGGATCATCACGTGCGTCGCGCTCGGCTTCGGCCGCGCGCGCTCGATCAGCGGCCGGACGGCGACGCCGGTCCAGCGGGTGTCGAACTTCGACCAGCGCGTGACGCAGTGCAGGTCGCTCGTCTGCTCGAGCTGGGGGAGGTCCAGCAGGTCCTGCCAGGTGAGCGCGAACGGCTGCTCGACCGCGCCGTGGACGGTCAGCGACCAGCCGGCGGTCTCCACCTCCGGCGCGCGCCAGATGCTCAGGACCGGGAACTTCTCCGTCGGCGACTGGCCCGGCGGGAGCCGGTCGACGGGGATGCCGAGCTTCTCGGCGCGGCGCTTGCCGCGGTCGCCGAACAGCTTCGCGGTGATCGCCGTCATTTGCCCGCCATGCTCGAGACGAACGCCGCCACCGCGCCGGCCTGCTTGCCCTGGTAGAGGCCCGCGGGCATCGGCCCGGGCCCGGTCTTGATCGTGTTCAGCACAAGCGCCTTGCCGGGCTTGAGGTCGTCCAGGTTCGGCCCGAAGGTCCCGCTCGTGCCGGCGGCCTTCAGCGTGTGGCACGCGCCGCACTTGGCGGCGAACAGGCTCTTGCCGTCGGTCGAGCTGCTCGACGGACCGCCGGAGCTCGAGGGGCCGCAGCCGGCGATCAGCAGCACGCTGGGGAACGCGAGGAGGAGGAGCCGGCGCATGCCGGATCAGGCTACGACACGACCTCGAGCCGGGATTTCCCACAGGATGCGGGCGATGGAGCTCGAGCGCCGATGCGTGGACGTCGCCGGGCGGTCGCTCGACCTGCTCGTCCCGCCGGACCCGGAGGCGCTGCTCGACGAGCGCGCGTTCGCCGACGAGGAGTACCTCCCCTACTGGGCGGAGCTGTGGCCGAGCGCGTTCGCGCTGGCGGAGGCGCTGGCGGCGGCGGCGCCCGAGCGGATGCTCGAGCTCGGCTGCGGGCTCGGGGTGCCGTCGCTCATCGCCGCGCTCGGCGGGGCCGCGGTGCTGGCCACCGACTGGTCGCCCGACGCCGTCGAGCTGCTGCCGCGCAACGCGGCGCGGGTCGGTGCGGCGCTCGAGGTCCGGCGCGTTGCGTGGGGCGACGGCGCCGGCGACCTGGGGACGTGGCCGCTCGTGGCCGGAGCGGATGTGCTCTACGAGCGGCGCAACGGGCCGCAGCTGCTGGCGCTGCTGCCGCGCGTCGTCGCCCCGGGGGGCGAGGCGTGGATCGCCGACCCCGGCCGGGCGGCGGCGCCGGCGTTCCTCGAGGCCGCGCGCGCCGACGGTTGGGCGACCGGCGCCGTGCCCCACCCGGGCCCGGCGACCGTCACCATCCATCGGCTCACCAGGACCGGCAGGTCATGCCGTGGCGGGTGATCGAGACGTCGCTGCAAGCGCGGCCGGCAGCGCGAGCGCGCTACTTCGGCGGCGGGAGGAGGCCGCCGACCGTGTTGCCGAGCTGGTCGACGGCGCCTTGCGCCTGGTCAACCACGGTGTTGACCGGCTGGGCGACCTGGGGAGCGACCGGCTGCGTGACACGGTCGACGGTCTGCTGGACCTTGTCGACGGCGTCATGCGTCGTGTTCTTCACGGCCTGCGTCGTCGTGTCCACGACCGAGTTCGGGGTGGCGGTTGCGGCGGGCGCGGTGCCGCCCGTCGTGGTCGTGGTGGTCGAGGTCGTCGGCGCGGTGCTCGTGGTCCGGTGGTCCGCGGCCCGGGTGCGGTGCGTCGCCGCACGGTGGCGCGTGCTGGTGCCGTGGCGGGCCTTCGCCGCGGGCTTGGCGGCGGTCGCCCTGCTCGCGGGCGTGGCGGCGGTGCGAGCGGTGGCCGGCAGCACCGAGGGGGGCGCGGCATTCGCCGCCGCGGAGGGGGCGCGCGGGGAGTCGTGGCCGATGGCGGCGGCACCGCCGGTGGCGACGGCCGCCGCGGCGAGGACGGTCGCGACCACGCCGGCGCCTGAGCCGACCGAGCCGCCCCCGAACCCGGCGGCGAGGCCGCCGGCGCCCTTGCCGCTGATCGCCGCGGTGAGCGCGACGGCCTTGGCGGCGAGCATGCCGGCCGGCTTGACGACGAACGGCCACGGGGCGAGCGCGAGCCGCTCGTGCAGCAGGCGCCGCAGCCCCTGGGCCTCCCGCGAGCAGGCGCGGCAGCGGGTCGCGCCGCCGGCGAGCGCCTCGGCGGCGGCCCGGTCGCCTGTGGCGGCGAGCACGACGGCGCCGACGTGGTCGTCGCAGACGTGGCCGGCGACGGTTCCGGTGATCGCGTCACGCAGCTTGGACAGGCCCGCCTCGCGGTGGCGCGAGTACTGGCGCGGGCCGAGGCGCAGGGCAGCGCGGGCCGTGCGGGTGTCGCGGCCGGCGCCGATCTCGAGCTGCAGCACGGCGCGCTCGAGCCCGCCGAGCCCCTCGTCGACGAACGCGGCCAGCGCCTCGCCGTCCGGTGCGGCGGGCGGCGCGGCGATGCCGTCCCCGCGGAACACCGCGGCGGATTGGTTCAGGCACCAGCCGATGTGCACGCGCCGCAACGCGGCGGTCAGCTCGAGCGCGAGTTCGGCGTGGAGCGTGCGGCGGTCCACGGAGACCGGCGCGCCGGTGCGCAGCTCGCGCACCGCCGAGTCGACGGCCTGCTCGCGCAGCTCCTCCGGCAGGTGCCGGTAGGTCCGGGCGGCCTGACGCAGTGCCCACGCGCGGGACTCCGTGCAGAACGCGTCGACGGTGGCGCGCTGCTGGGCATTGAGGGGGGAGAACCGCCGCCGCGCAGGCACGTCGAGACCGCCCCCGCGGGGGCGGGGGGCCTGCGAGTGGCGGATCGTCAGGTCGGCGGAGTCCTTCACGGGTCGTCTACCCCTGCGCGTCAGATCGGCAGCCGTGCCGGGACCCTTGAGCCAGGGGTGTATGGGATACCCGGATTAAGGTAGAGCAGAACGTCTTGTAAGACCAGCGCTGAGCGCCATCCCGGCGATCACGATCGCGCCGCCCGCCACGTGCAGGCCGCTGAAGGGATCGTGGAACACGAGCGCGCCGAGGGCCGCCCCGACGAGCGGCTCGAGGTTCACGAACGCGCCCGCCACCTCGGCGGTGACGTGCTTCTGCCCGTAGGCGTAGAGCGCGAACGGGACCAGGCTGCCGAGCGTGATCAGCGCGGCGGCGTCGACGGCCTGCGTGACGGTCGGCGGTCCGGCGGGCAGCCGGCCGGCGACCAGCGCGAGCGGGAGCGCGACCAGCGCGGCCGCGCCCATCTGCACCGCGGTCACCGCGATCGGGTCGCGCCCGGGCAGCAGCCGGCTCTGCGCCTCGATCGTGAGCGCCGACAGCGCCGCCGAGGCGAGCATCAGGAGGTCGCCGGACACCGACGCGTGGCCGCCGCTCCCGGCCAGCAGGGCCATCCCGGCCAGCATCAGGGCGAACCCGCCCCAGGCCTGCGGCCCCGCGCTCCCGCGCCCGGCCGCCGCGGCGGTCAGGGCGACGAGCACCGGCACGGCGCCGAGGATCACGGCGGCGTGGGTCACGCTCGTGCGCTGGATCCCGACGTTCTGGAGCACGATCACGACGCCGAACCCGAGCGCCCCCCACGCGGCGATCGCCGGGGTGGCGTTGGCGCGGACGCGCCCGCGCGCGAGCAGCGCCAGGACCGGGGCGGCGATGCCGAACCGCATCACCGTCGTCCAGGCCGGGTCGAGCCAGCCGAGGACGACCTTCGACATGGGCACGGTCAGGCCCCAGGCGATCCCGGCGGCGGTGAGGGCGATGAGGGCGCGGTTGCAGCGCATGTGGATCACGCTAGGTCCGATCCGAACATCTGCGCCTGGATCGCCAGTTACACTCAACAACCGCGCGCGTAGAAGCTCGTAGCCACAACGATCTTCCGCGACGCAGCCACGGCCGCGCGAACACTTCCTGCGGTGGGTGAGGGGGGCGAGATTGGGGGGTGTGGTCACTACGACGTCATATGGACGGTTTTCTGACCACACCCCTCCTGGAGAAGCAAGGCGGCGTCATCTCGCGGGCGCAGCTGCTCGGTTTCGGCGTCAGTGAGGACACCATCGACGGCTGGCTCCGGCGGGGCTGGTTGCTGCCGCTGTACCGCGGCGTGTACGCCGTCGGGCACCGCGTGCTGACCTTCCTCGGGCTCCGCTGGGCCGCGGTCCTTGCCGGCGGGGACGGCACCGTGCTGAGCCACCGGACCGCCGCGTCGGTCTGGGATTTCTGGCTGCCGGGCCGGGATGTCGACGTGATCTCGCCGCGCCGGCTGCGCCAGGCAGGGATCCGGGGGCACCGCCACCGGTTGCATCCCGGCGATGTGAAGACGACCGACGACGGCCTCCCGGTGACGACCCCGGAGCGCACGCTGGTCGACCTCAGCGACGTCCTGAACCCCCGCAAGCTCGAGCAGGCCTACGACCGCGCCCGGCTCAACCGGCTCCTCTCCCTGAGAGACCTGGAAACCACGCTCGCCCGGGCTCACGGACGTCACGGCGCACCGGCACTCACGCGGATCATCGGAGCCGACCGCCCGACTGCCGCGACCGCGAACGACTTCGAGGAGGCGTTCCTGCGGCTGATCCGGAGCGCCGGCCTCCCGGAGCCCGAGGTCGGCCACCGCACCAGCAGCGGTGAGCAGATCGACTTCCGCTGGCCGGCGTACCGGCTGATCGTGGAGACCGACGGTGGCCAGCACGAGCGGCCCGCCCAGTCGCGCAAGGACAAGCGCCGCGACGCGCAGATGCTGGTACAGGGCTGGCGCACCGTCCGGTTCAGCTACCACGACGTGATCCACGACCCCGCGTTCGTGCTCTCCGTCCTCCGCCCGCTGCTCACGTAGCCTCCGGCCCCAGCCATGGAGCTCGACCGCCTGGACCTGCAGCTGCTCGCCGAGCTCGAGCGCGACGCCGACCGCACGAACGTCGAGCTGGCGCGCATCGTCGGCCTCTCCCCCGCGGCGACCCTGCACCGGATCCGGCGGCTGAAGGAGGGCGGCGTGATCCGCGCCGTGACCGCGCGCGTGAACCCCGAGCTCGCCGGGTTCCCGCTCTCGGTCTACCTCGCGGTCACGGTCGGCCGCCACGACGAGGCCGCGCACCGCCGGCTCCAGGAGGCGGTCAACGCGATGCCGCAGGTGATCCGGGCCGACTGGGTCGCGGGGGAGACCGATGCGTTGCTCGAGGTCGTCGCCCGCAACGTCGAGGAGCTGCAGCGCGTGCAGCTGCTGCTGTCGAGCCGCGGCGGCGCGCTACGGGTGACGACGATCCTGCGCCTGGAGGTCCTCAAGCCGCCGTCGCCGCTCCCATACGACCTCGAGCAGCCGTCCGGCCGGCGCGTCCGGCGCAGCTAGCATCGGGCGCGTGAGCGAGCTGACCCACACCGCCGTCGGCACCTGGAGCGGGGGCCGGTTCATGCATTTCGGCGAGCCGCTGGACGACGTGCGGCTGGAGGCCCTGCTGCGCCCGGGCGACGGGATCGCCACCGTGATGACCGCCGACGCGTACGGGGC
>JAXDHL010000600.1:0-2701 GCA_034664525.1 Solirubrobacteraceae bacterium | reverse complement strand
GACGCGCAGCTCCCGGCGCCGCAACTGCGGCGGGCGTCCGGGTCGCTGACCCCGCGCGTCGACCACGCGGGCTGGTACGCGACCACGGGCGTCGAGCCCGATCTCATGGAGGCGTCGCGGGCGGCCGTGCGGGCGATGGTCGACCATCTGGGTCGCGAGCGCGGCCTCTCGCGCGAGGACGCCTACATCCTCTGCTCGCTCGCCGGAGACCTGAAGATCTGCGAGGTCGTCGACGCGCCCAACTGGATCGTCGGGTGCTTCATGCCGGACGCCGTGTTCGGTGCTTGACCCAATAGAGGAACAACTGGTTGAATCCCGAAAGCTGTAGGACAACTTCGTCCCGAGCGTAAGAGGAGAGACGGGAGCGATGGCTACCACCGAGCCGGACCCGAGGGTCGAGGTCCACCACGAGGGCGCGGTTGAGTCCGTGTCCATCAGCGACTCAGGCGTCGATCGCCTGAAGCCGAACGCGATCGGCCTGTGGGGGGTGATCTTCGTAGCGGTCACCGGCGCCGCACCGATCTCGGCGATGCTGTTCAACGTCCCGTTCGCGACCGGCTTCGGGACCGGGCTCTACACCCCGGCCGCCTTCCTGTTCGCGACGATCATCCTGACGATCTTCTCCGTCGGCTACGTCGCGATGGCCCGCAAGATGCGCGCCGCCGGCGGCTTCTACACCTTCATCTCGCACGGTCTCGGCCGCGAGCTCGGGCTCGCGACCGGCATCGGTGGAGCACTGGCCTACGCGCTGTTCGAGGTCTCGCTGCTCGGCGGGTTCGCCTACTTCGCGTCGACGAACTTCAACGACTGGTTCGGCTGGCACATCCCGTGGGTCCTGTTCGCGCTGTTCGCGGCCGTGCTCATCAGCGTCCTGTGCTATTTCGACGTCGAGCTGTCGGTGCGGGTGCTGGGGTTCGCACTGATCGGCGAGATCATCATCCTGACGATCTTCGACCTGGTCGTCTTCGGGGGCGGCGGCAGCAATGCGGACGGCATCCAGCTGCAGAGCCTGAACATGTTCAAGCTCGGTAGCCCGGGGGTGGGGCTGGCCGCCGGCGTCGGCGTGTTCCTCGCCTTCTGGTCCTGGGTGGGGTTCGAGGCCGTGCCGAACTACGCCGAGGAGTCGCGCAACCCGAAGCACATCATCCCGCGCGCGACGCTGTACTCGGTCGTGGGCCTCGGGGTCGGCTACTGCATCACCTCCGTCGCGTTCGTGTCAGCGTTCCCGGAGAAGGGCCTCGTCAAGGCCGCGCAGAACCCGGACGGCCCGTTCTTCGTCGCCATGCGCCAGTACGGCTCGCACTGGCTGGCGACGGTGATGCAGGTGCTGATCCTGACCGGGTCCTTCGCGTGCGCGATGGCCTTCCACAACGTTGCCATGCGCTACGGCTACGCGCTCGGGCGCGAGGGCATCCTGCCCAGGGCGCTCGGCCGCACGCATCGCACGCACAAGTCCCCGTACATCTCCAGCATCGTGCAGACGGTCTTTGCCGTGGCGATCGTGCTGGCCTGGGGGATCGGCTCCGGCTTCGGCTTCAAGGACGCCTACGACACCGCGTACGTCCGCATCTACACGATGATGGCCGTGCAGGGCGTGGTGTGGATCCTCGCCATCCAGGCCACCTGCGCGCTGGCAGTGATGCTGTGGCACCGCCGGCACAAGCACCCCGACTCGTTCTGGGTGGTCGTCGTGTGCCCGATCATCGCGATCGTCGGCCAGGTCTTCGCGATCTACCTGCTGTTCAAGAACATCAGCACGCTGGCCGGGACGATCGGCTACGTCGACCTGATCGCCCCGATCGCGGTGATCGTGATCGTCGGCGCGCTGCTCTACGCGGTGGCGCTCAAGCGCCGCGACCGCAAGAAGTTCGACATGATCGGCCGGATGATCGACGAGGGGGTCACGCCCTAGGGGCGCCCGCCCCGGCGGCCTCGAGCGCCGCCTGCAGCTGCCCGCTCAACGGCGCGCCATCGACGAGCGCGCCGTCGAGCGCGGCGGTCCCGATCGTGAACCCCCACGCGCCGCAGCGCTCGAGGGCGCGGATGCGGTCGGCGGAGTCGACGGAGCCGGCGCAGATGACCGGCAGGTCGGTGGCGGCGACGACGGCGGCGACGAGCTCCTCGACGTCGCCGTCGTAGCGGTAGGCGAGCAGGTTGATGCCGTCCACGCCGAGCGCGGCGGCGCGTTCGGTGTCGGCGACGATCTCGTCGATCGAACCGCGCAGGAGGCAGGGATGGCCGACGATCTGCCCGACGTAGGGCCAGAAGCGCACGCCGGTGCCGGCGAGGATCTCCTGCACGGGCTCGATCAGGGTGCCGCCGATCAGGTGGTCCGGGCGCATCTCGGCCGCGGCGCGGGCGGAGGCCAGCGTCGCCTCCTCGGTCTCCGAGACGACCTCCAGGTAGGTCTCGTGACCGTGCGAGCGGATGTCTGACAGCAGCGCCGCGAGCTCGCCGGCGGGCAGCCCGACGTCCTTGCACCCGACGTGCCGGACGCCGCTCTGGGCGATCGACGCGTACACCGAGCGGGCGTCCTTCAACGTGACGTCGTCGCGGGTGAGCATGAAGATGAACTCGATCATTCGGTCACCTGTTCTGGGACGAAGTTGTCGGACAACTGGTACGCTAGCAAGCGGTCCATCTGAAGGAGGAGGCAGGTGCGCGCGGCGATCTGGACGGGGCCCGGCAGCATGGAGGTCGG
>JAXDHL010000599.1:0-2564 GCA_034664525.1 Solirubrobacteraceae bacterium | reverse complement strand
GATGACCCCGAGTGACAGCGAGATCACGGCCAGCACGTACAGGCCGGTCCAGAGGTTGATCTTGACCGCCTGCCGGGCCGTCTCGTAGGAGCCGATGACGCCGGAGACCTGCTTTCGATCCTGGGCGCTGAACAGGACCTTGCCGATCGTCGTCACGGTGATGCCGGTGAAGCGCGCCATCTCCGAGGCCGAGCTGGTCACCGCCTCGCCGACGCCCACCTGCTTGCGCAGCTGGTCCTGGGTGAAGCCGAGCCGCATGCGCTTGAGCTCCGCGTCGTACGCCGGGCGGATGGCGATCGTGCGCGTCTCCGAGCCGCGGCGGACGGTGAGCCGGACCGGCGTGGCGGCCTTGCAGCCCGGGGTCAGCTTCCCGGGACAGCGGTGCAGCGCGATCAGGCGCGAGAGCTCCGAGATGTCGCCCGTGCGGCCGTCGACCGCCAGGATCCGGTCGCCGGGCTTGAGGATCTTGGTGGCGGGCTGGCCCGGCTGCACCTGCGCGACCTGGCCACCGTTGGTCGGGGTCCCGGTGTGCAAGATGATCACGATCAGCAGGATCAGCGCGATCGCGATGTTCACGACGGGGCCGGCGATGATGACCGCGACGCGCTTCCACACCGGCTGGCGGAAGTAGGCACGGTGCTCCTCCCCCGGCGGGAGCTCCTCGTGCGGCGTCATGCCGCTGATCTTCACGTAGCCGCCGAGCGGGATCGATCCGATCGCGTACTCGGTCTCCCCCTTGCCCTTGCGGCGCCAGATCAGCGGCGGGAAGAACAGCGAGAAGCGCTCGACGCGCATCCCGACCGCCTTGGCCACGACGAAGTGCCCGGCCTCGTGGAGGATGATCAGGAGGCTGAAGCCGAGGAAGGCGAGGATCCAGCTCATCGCCGCGCCTGCGCCTCCATGGCGACCAGCTCGGCCGCGACCTCGCGCGCCTGTGCGTCGGCCGCGTAGAGCGTCTCGAACGAGTGCACGCGGCCGGTGCCCACGCGCTCGAGCGTGCGCTCGATGACCGCGGGGATGCCGAGGAACGACAGCGCACCGCCCAGGAACGCGCCCACGGCGACCTCGTTGGCGGCGTTGAGCACGCACGGGGCGGTGCCGCCCGCGATCCCCGCCTCGCGCGCCAGCCGCAGGCAGGCGAACGTGTCCTCGTCGGCCGGCTCGAAGGTCAGCGAGCCGACCTCGGCCAGGTCGAGCGTCCGGACCGGCACGTCGACCCGCTCGGGGTGGTGCAGCGCGTAGGCGATCGGCACGCGCATGTCCGGGTGGCCGAGGTGGGCCAGCGTGGCGCCGTCGCACAGGCTCACGAGCGCGTGGACGATCGACTGCGGGTGCACGACCACGCCGATCTGCTCGTACGGCGTGCCGAAGAGGTGGTGGGCCTCGATCACCTCGAGCCCCTTGTTCATCAGCGTCGCCGAGTCGATCGTGATCTTGCCGCCCATCGCCCATGTCGGGTGCTTGAGCGCCTGCTCGACGGTAACCCCGGCGAGCTCGGCCCGCGTGCGGCCGCGGAACGGGCCGCCGGACGCGGTCACGGTCAGGCGCTCGATCGTGCCCGGCCGCTCGCCGGCGATCAGCTGATGCAGCGCCGAGTGCTCGGAGTCGACCGGGATCAGCTGGGCGCCGGTCGCCTCGCTGAGCGCGGTCACGAGGTCGCCGCCGACGACGAGCGACTCCTTGTTGGCCAGGGCGACGTCGATGCCCTCGCTCAGGGCGACGATCGTCGGGCCGAGGCCGGCGGAGCCGACGACGCCGTTGAGGACCAGGTCGGCGCCGGACTCGGCGACCAGCCGCGCGAGCCCCTCGGGCGCGGCCAGCACGTCGCCGTCGGTCCACTGCTCGGCGGCGCGCGCGGCGGCATGCGGATCGGCGAGCGCGATCCGGCGCACGCCGTGCTCGCGCGCCTGGGCGATCAGCGTCTCCCAGCCCGAGTCCGCGCTCAGGCCGACGAGCTCGAAGGCCTCCGGCGCGCGCTCGACGACATCGAGCGCCTGCGTGCCGATGGACCCGGTGGAGCCGAGGATGAGCAGCCGCTTCATGCGGCGCCCATGGTAGGCCCGGGCGCCTCAGCAGCGGCTAAGCGACAGCGATAGCCTCGCCGGCGAGGTGAGGATCCTCTCGATCGACGGCGGCGGCATCCGGGGCCTGATCCCCGCCATGGTGCTGGCCGAGGTGGAGCGCCGCACGGGCCGCCGCGTGCACGAGCTCTTCGACATGATCGCCGGGACGTCGACGGGCGGCATCCTGGCGTGCGCGCTCACGCGGCCGTCGCCGGAGACCGCCGCCGCGCTCGTCGACCTCTACGTGGACGAGGGGCCGCGGATCTTCCACCGCGGCCTGCTCAAGCGGCTCACCTCCGTCGAGGGCTGGATCGACGAGCGCTATGACGACGAGGGGCTGGTGGGCGCGCTTCGCGACCACCTCGGCGACACGCGGCTGAAGCAGGCGCTGACGCCGGTGCTGGTCACGGCGTACGACCTCGAGGGCCGCTTCGCGTTCTTCTTCCGCTCCGACCGCGCGGTCGCCGACGACGCGTACGACTTCGCGATGTGGGAGGTCGC
>JAXDHL010000598.1:0-10637 GCA_034664525.1 Solirubrobacteraceae bacterium | reverse complement strand
CCGATCCCTCCGGCGCCGAGCGCACCACGCCGCCGACCTCCGAGCCGGGCGTGAACGGCAGGTCGGGCTTGACCTGGTACTCGCCGCGGCTCTGCAGGACCTCGGGAAAGCTCACGCCGGCCGCGCGGACGTCGACGACGACGCCCTCGCCGGGCGTCATCGGATGGCTCGGCTCCGGCTCGGGAAGGTCGGTGAGGCGAAGGGCGTCGGGGCCGTTCAGGTCGACGATCTGGAGTGCGCGCATGGAGGCGCGGAGGATGCCACGCCGCTCACCTGACGCGCAGCGCGAGCGCGAGCGCGAAGCGCGCGTCCGGGTGGTCGAGCCGGTCCCCGAACGCGTCGCGCAGCTGGTTGAGCCGGTAGCGGACGGTCTGGGGGTGGACGCCGAGCGCGGCCGCCGTCTCCTCGACCCGGCCGCGGTGGTCCAGCCACGCGCGCAGCGTGGCCTCGAGCTTGGCCCGCGCGCGCTCGGAGAGGTCGCCGAGCGGCGCCAGCGCGGCGGCGGCGAGGTCGCCCGCGAGTCGCGGGTCGGCGTGCAGGACGAGCTCCGGAAGGTGCTCGCCGGCGATCGCGAGCGGGCCGGGCAGCAGGCCGTCGGCGACGAGCCGCTGCGTCAGGCGGGCGCGCTCGGCGCTCACCGCGGCGTCGGTGGGGGCGACCGCCGAGCCCAGCGCCGCGGTCGTCCCGTCGAGCGCGGCTGCGAGCTGCGCACGCCGGCGCGGCGCGTCGGGGTCGGGCACGATCGCCAGCGTCCCACCGTCGGTCTCGGTGGCGATCACGCCGGTGCCGAGTCGGCTCGCCAGCGCCTCGGGGTCCTGCGCGTCGCAGACCAGGACCGCCAGTCGCTCGGGGACCGCCCAGCCCGCGCCGGCCGCGGCGGCCGCGACCGTGTGCTCGTCGGGCGGCGGCGACTGCAGCAGCAGGCCGATCAGCCGCCGCCGCTCACGCGCGCGCTCCCCGGCCGCCGTCGACTGCGCCTGCGCGTAGCCCTCGGTCGACTCGGCGGACAGCCCGTCGATGTAGGCGAACATCGCCTCCCCGAGCGCGTAGAGGACGTCGGGCTCCAGGCCCGCCGCCTTGCCCACCTCGACGCAGCGCCGCCAGGCCACGCGCGCGCCGGTGCGGTAGGCGCTCAGCAGTGCGTCGAGGCTGCGGCCCTCGCGGAACTCGCCGCGTCCGAGCTCGACGTAGATGGCGCGGCCCGCGATCCGGGCGCCGTCGCCGCCGCCGGACCCGCGCTCCTGCTCGTCGAGGAAGCGCCCGAGCGCGAACTCGACGCCGCGGCGCACGTTGCGGCCGAACTCGCCGTCGAGCGGGCGCCGGTAGGGGGTCACCTCCCCCCGGATCGCGGCGATGATCTCCTCGGCGATCGCCGGGAGCTCGGGCCGCAGGGCCTCGACGAGCGACGTCATCTGTTGGAATCCTACAAAACCTCACGGTCAAAAGCGAGAAGACGGCACAAGACGGTCACCTGTTTTCACGCCATCATGCAGGACATGACTCGTGCCGAACGCATCGCGAACCTGATCGGCGTCGTCGTCCCGTTCGCCGGGGTGCTCGCCGCGATCGTCCTGCTCTGGAACCAGTGGGTGGACGTCACCGACTTGGCGATCCTCGCCGTCGGCTACGTCATCTGCGGCTTCGGGATCACCGTCGGCTACCACCGCCTGCTGACCCACCGCGCCTTCCAGACCTACGACCCGCTGCGCTACGCCTTCGCCATCGCCGGCTCCTACGCGCTGCAGGGCTCCGTCATGGACTGGGTCGCCGACCACCGCAAGCATCACGCCCACACCGACGAGGAGGGCGATCCGCACTCCCCGCACGTCGGCCACGGCCACGGCCTGCGCGGCCTCTGGCACGCGCACACCGGCTGGCTGTTCGAGACCCACGGGCAGGCGGACTGGAAGAAGTACGCCAAGGACCTCTACGAGGACCGCACGATGCGCCGCATCGGCAAGCTGTTCCCCTACCTGGCGCTCGGGTCGCTGCTGATCCCGATGCTGGCCGGCTTCGTCCTGCACGGCTTCACCGCCGAGGGCGCGCTGCGCGGCCTCGTCTGGGGCGGCCTGGTGCGGGCGTTCCTGCTCCACCACATCACCTGGTCGATCAACTCGATCTGCCACTACTTCGGTCGCCGCCGGTTCGACGTCGAGGACCAGTCGACGAACGTCGCCTGGCTCGCGCTGCCGTCGCTGGGCGAGGCGTGGCACCACAACCACCACGCGTTCCCGCGGTCGGCCGCGCACGGCCTGAAGTGGTACGAGGTGGACCCGTCGGCGCTCCTGATCGCCGGGATGGAGAAGCTGGGGCTGGCCTGGAACGTCGTGCGGATCACGCCCGAGCGCCAGGCCCAGCGGACGATGCCGGGCGGCTCAGCGCCGCGGCGGCGCGCGGAGACCCGCACGCCGGCCGGCAGCGTGCACTAGCACCGAAGCCCAGGTCCGGAACGGGCGCCAGCGCTCGTCGCCGACCGCCCGCACGTCGTCCGTGCCGTAATAGCGCTCGGTGGCCGCCTTCGTGATCGGCTCGTCTGGCGCGAGCACGTCCGCGTGGCCCAGCGCGCGGACCACGATCAGGCTCGCGTAGAACGGGCCGATCCCCGGCAGCTCGCGCATCCGCGCCAGCGCCTCCTCGGGGTCGAGGGCGATCAGGGCGGGCTGGTCGAGCCGGCCGTCGATCGCAGCGCGGGCGAGCTCGCGCAGCCGCTGCGCCTTGACCTCGGGCAGCCCGGGCATCGGCTCGACCTCGAGCAGGCGCTCGGGCGCCGGGAAGGCACCCAGCGTGTGCCCGTGCAGCTGGAACGTCGCGCCGAGCGCCTGGGCGAGCGCGAAGCGGGTGGTCGCCGCCTGCCCCGCCGGACGGCGGGCAGAGATGATCGCCCACGCCGCGCCCTCGTAGGGCGAGTGGAAGAGCACCGGCCGCAGGCCCGGCAGCTCGGCCTGCAGCCGCCCGATCACCGGATCGCGCTCCCCGACCGCGGCCCACGCCGCGCCGTCATGGTCGAGCGAGAGCACGCGAGCGACCTGACGCTCGACCATCGCGAGGTCGGCGCCGCCCTGGACCTCGGCGCGGATCTCCCCGGCCGGGTCCTGGATGAGCTCGACGCCCGCGTGGCCGGCGAGGTCGTCCGTGCAGAACGCGAGCGCCATGCGCGGCTCCGCCGGGCGATCGGCTCCCGTGGTAGGCCCGAAGCCGAAGCCCGCCGCCGCCGCGAGGTCGAACGCGCCGGTCGGATGGATCGTGAATCCGGGCACCGTGGCAGCATGCCGTAGCGCGGAACCGACGCGCATCGCGGCGCTGGCAGCGTAGATTCCGGTCCATGGGTCACCGGGTCATGGCCGCGGCGCTCGCCGTCGCCGCCCTCGCGGTCGGCGCGCCGGCCGCGTCGGCAGATGAGGTCGTCAAGAAGACGCTGTCGTTCGACGTCATGGTGGGGCCGAAGGACGACGTGCCGTGCACGGTGGTCGCCGACCTGTACGCGCCGGCCGGCGCCTCGGCGGCGTCCCCGGTCCCGGCCATCCTGGCCACGAACGGCTTCGGCGGCTCCAAGGACGACTTCTCGACGCTGGCGCCGTCGTACGCCAAGCGCGGCTACGCGTTCCTTGCCTACTCGGGCCTCGGCTTCGGCGGCTCGGGCTGCAAGATCACGCTCGACGACCCGGACTACGACGGCAAGGCCGGCTCGCAGCTCGTCTCGTTCCTCGCCGGCACCAAGGCGGCGAAGGACGGGACGAAGATCGACTACGTCAAGCGCGACGCGCCGGGCGACCCGCGCGTCGGGATGATCGGCGGCTCCTACGGCGGCCAGAACCAGTTCGCCGTCGCCGGCATCGACAAGCGCGTCGACGCGCTGAACCCGCAGATCACCTGGAACGACCTGTCGTACTCGCTGTCGCCCAACAACACCGCGTTCACCTCCGGCGTGACCTACGGCTACCCGGGTGTGGTGAAGATCGACTGGCCGACGCTGTTCACCGCCGTCGGCGTGCTCGACGGCCTGCAGCAGGCCTACAGCGATCAGAGCCACGTCGGCACCTGCCCGAACTTCACTGACGAGGTCTGCCAGGCGCTGCTGCAGGGCGCCTCGCGCGGCTACCTCGACGACCCCGGGACGGCGCTGCTGCGCCACGCGTCGGTGGCGTCCTACCTGGCCCGGATCCGGATCCCGACGTTCCTGTCGCAGGGCCAGTCGGACAACCTCTTCGACCTCCAGGAGAGCGTCGCCACCTACGAGGCGCTGCGCGCGCAGGGCACGCCGGTGAAGCTGCTGTGGCGGTCGGCGGGGCACTCGGGCGGATCGATCGGCGCGGCGGAGAGCGACTCGGGCGCGCCGGAGAAGGCGTACGAGAGCCGGATGTCGCTCGAGTGGTTCGACCACTACCTGAAAGGCACCGGGGCGGCGCCGCGGCTCGACTTCTCGTTCCTGACCGACTGGCTGCCCTACCAGGGCGATGCGGCGCCGTCGGTCGGGTCGACCGCCTCGTATCCGGCGGGCACCGAGCGCAAGCTCTACCTGTCGGGGACCGGCGCGCTGGCCTCCGAGGCCGGCGCCGTGCAGGCCGGCGACGCCTCGATGGCCTCGCCGGGCTCGGCGCCGGCGTCGACCGGCGGCGGTGTCCTGTCGTCGGACGCCTCCGATGCCCCCGGCACGTTCGTCGCCTACGCGACGAAGCCACTGGAGTCCGACCTCGACCTCGCCGGCGTCGCGAGCCTGACCGTCCGGCTCGACGCGCCGACGTTCGCGGGCGCCGCGTCCGCCGACCCGGCGGGCGCGCTGGTCCTGTTCGCCAAGCTCTACGACGTGGCGCCGGACGGGACGATCACGCTGCCGCGCAACCTGGTCTCCGCCGTCCGCGTCGCCGACCCGTCGAAGCCGGTGTCGATCGGGCTGCCGGGGATCGTCCACCGCTTCGCCAAGGGGCACGTGCTCAAGCTCGTGCTGGCCACGACCTCGGCGACGTATCGCGGCTCGGTCGCGGCCGGCCCGGTGACGGTCAAGACGGACCCGACGGCCCCGGGCGAGCTGCGGCTGCCGGTCCTCGGCGCCCCCTCCGGTCCCGCCGGCTCCGGGCCGGACGGCACCACGCCGTACCCCTCGCCGGCGAGCGCCGCGACCGCGCCGGTCGCCAAGAAGGCGCCCGCGGCGGCGCGGCGCTTCCAGCGCTCATGTGCGGGGCGCACGGTGCGCTTCCGGCTGCGGGCAGCCGCGCGGTTGAAGGTCGCGCGCGTGAGCGTGAACGGCAAGCGGGTGCGGACGATCCGGCGCGCGAAGACGCTGCGGCGCGGGCTCGTCGTCGTGCGCCACCTCCCGCGCGGGAAGGTCCGCGTCGTCGTCACGAGCACCGGCAAGCACGGCGGAACGCGCCGGTCGGTGAAGCGCTTCGCCGCCTGCGGCTAAGCGGCTTCGATGCGGCCGTAGCGCTCGGCGGCGCGGGCGCGCGCCTTCGCCGCCACGACCTCGCGGTCCTTCGGCGGCGCCGTCGTCACGAGCGCGTCGAGCAGCTCGCGCGACACGGCGGCGACGGCTTCGACCGCCCGCTCGAACGCGGCCTCGTTGGCGTGCGAGGGCTTGGTCGACCCGCTGATCTTGCGGACGTACTGCAGGGCGGCGGCGCGGACTTCGTCCTCGCTGGCCGGCGGCTCGAAGTTGTGCAGCTGGCGGATGTTCCGGCACATGCCGCAAAGCCTAGACCGCTGCGAGCGCCGGCCGGTCATCGGTCGCGGATCAGCAGCCACGTCAGCCACAGCCCGACGGCGAACAAGGGCACGCCCATGGCGGTGCGTGCGATGCCGAGCGCGACGACCGCGCCCGCGAGGTAGAGCGGCAGCTGGACCGCGAGCCGCAGCGAGAAGAAGCCGGCCCAGCCCCACGTCGCCCGCACCGCGGCGCGCCGCGGCGCGGTCGGGACGACCAGCCCGACGACCGGCCGCCGCAGCGCGATCGAGATCAGGCAGGCGGCGGCGTAGGCGGCGTTGAGCAGCAGCCCGGGCAGGAAGAAGTTCTCCGCCTTCCCCGAGCGGGTGGCGATGAACGCCGCCAGCACGACCCCGGCGAGCCCCGACAGCGCGTGGCGCGGGGTCTGCCGGCGGGCGAGCCGGGCGACCGCGAACACGGCGGCCACGGCGACGGCGACGATGGCGCTCAAGCGGGTGTCGGACCCCGAGATCGTGTACGCGACCACGAACGCGACCCCCGGCAGGGCGGTCTCGGCGATCCCGAGCGGCCCGCCCGTGGCGGCGAGCAGATCGGGCGGCTGGTCGCGGTCGCTCATGGGGCGAGAACGGTAGGGTCATGGCCGAGCATGGGGATCGGCGAACGGGTCGCGCGCATCGGCAGCACCGCGCAGAACGTGTTGGAGGTCGCCCGCTTCGGCGGACTCGAGACGGGCGAGGTATCCGCGCCGTACGCCGTCGTCGCCCGCCGGCGCGTCTACCGGCTGCGCCACTACTTCCCCGACGCGCCGGGCGACGGACCGCCGGTCCTGCTCGTCCCGCCGCTGATGCTCAGCGCGGAGGTCTACGACGTCGCCGCCGCCGCCAGCGCCGTCCGCATCCTCAGAGACCAGCGCGCGGATCCGTGGGTGGTCGACTTCGGCGCGCCCGAGCACGAGGAGGGCGGCCTCGAGCGCACGCTGGCCGACCACGTGCTCGGCGTCAGCGACGCGATCGACCGGGTGCGCGAGGCGACCGGCCGCGACGTCCACCTGGCCGGCTACAGCCAGGGCGGGATGTTCTGCTACCAGACCGCCGCCTACCGGCGGTCGGAGGGCATCGCCTCGCTGATCACGTTCGGCGCGCCGGTCGACCTGCGCGGCGCGATCCCGCTCGGCCTGCCCGAGGAGGTCGCCGTCCGCGGCGCGAACTTCCTCGCCGAGCACCTGCTCGGCCGGCGCGCGCTGCCGGCCTGGGCGTCGAGCCTCGGCTTCCGCCTGCTGGATCCGGCGAAGTCGCTGCAGCAGCGGCTGGACTTCCTGCTCGCGCTGCACGATCGCGAAGCCCTGCTGCCGCGCGAGAACCAGCGCCGCTTCCTGATGGGGGAGGGCTTCGTCGCCTGGCCGGGTCCCGCACTCGCCGATTTCATGCGCCAGTTCCTGCAGCACAACCGGATGCTGCAGGGCGGCTTCACGATCGAGGACCGGCTGGTCACGCTGGCCGACATCGACTCGCCGATCCTGACGTTCGTCGGCGAGGTCGACGAGATCGCGCCCGCCGACGCCGTGCGGCCGATCCGCCGCGCCGCGCCGCGGCCCGACGTCTATGAGGTCGCGCTGCGCGCCGGGCACTTCGGGCTGGTCGTCGGCTCGCGCGCGAAGGAGACCACCTGGCCGGTCGTCGCCGCCTGGGCACGCCACGTCGACGGCGAGGGCGAACCGCTGCCCGACAGCGTGCGCAAGGTCGAGCACGACGAGCCGGCGCCCAACGGCACGGCCGCGCCGGACCGGCTGCGCTACGGCCTCGAGCTCGTGGCCGGCGCCGGCGTCGGCGCCGTCAAGGGGCTCGTGGGCTCGGCGACCGGCTCGGTCCGCGCGCTCCAGCTGCTCACGCGCGAGGCGGTCGTCTCGCTGCCGCGGCTCGCGCGCCTGAACCAGGTGCAGCCGGACACGCGGGTCTCGCTGGCGCAGCTGCTCGGCGACCACGCCCGGCGGGCGCCGTCCGACGTCCTGTTCCTCTACGAGGACCGCGCGTACTCGGCGGCGGAGGCCGAGCGCCGGGTCGACAACGTCGTGCTGGGGCTGCTGCAGATGGGCGTCCGCGAGGGCGAGCCGGTGGGGGTGCTGATGGGGACGCGCCCGAGCGGGCTGGCGACGCTGGTGGCGCTGAACCGGATCGGCGCCGTCGCGGTGATGCTGCGCGGCGGCGAGGACACCGGGCGCGAGGCGCACCTCGCCGGCTGCGCGCGCGTGATCGCCGATCCCGCGCACGCGGAGGGTCTGCGCATCGAGGGGGTCGAGATCCACCCGTTCCTGCTCGACTACCCGGAGGCCAAGCGTGACCCGGAGCTGACCGCGCTCGAGGTCGTGGACCCGCGCAACGTCAAGCTGCCGGCCTGGTACCGGCCCAACGACGGCCGCGCGCGCGACCTCGCGTTCGTGCTCTTCACCGGCGAGGGCGAGCGCACGCGCCAGAACCGGATCACCAACGGCCGCTGGGCGCTGTCGGCGTTCGGCACCGCCTCGGCGGCGGCGCTGACCGGCGAGGACACGGTGTTCTGCGTCAACCCGCTGTTCCACCCGTCGGGGCTGCTGACCTCGGTCGGCGGCGCGCTGGCCGGCGGGTCGCGGCTGGCGATGGCCGCGAACCTGGACCCCGAGACGTTCTGGGACGAGGCGCGCCGCTACGGCATCACCGCGGTCGCCTACACCTGGTCGCAGCTGGGTGGGCTGGTGGAGGCGCCGCCGCACCCCGCCGAGCGCGGCCATCCCGTGCGGCTGTTCATCGGCTCCGGCATGCCGCAGGGCATGTGGCGCCGCGTCGAGGAGCGCTTCGCGCCGGCGCGCGTGCTCGAGTTCTGGGCCTCGACCGAGGGCGAGGCGATTCTCGCCAACGTCCGCGGCTCCAAGCGCGGGTCGCTCGGCCGGCCGTTGCCCGGCTCGGCCGAGCTGCGGATCGCCCGCTATGACCAGGAGGCGCGCGCGCTGATCCTCGGCGAGGACGGCCTGGCGCTGACGCCGCGCGAAGGGGAGCCCGGGCTGCTGCTCGCCCGCCTGCGCCCGAACGCGTCGACCAGCGCGCGCCCGCTGCGCGGCGTGTTCGCGCGCGGCGACGCCTGGCTGTCGACGGAGACGCTGTTCAGCTGCGACGAGGACGGCGACCACTGGCTCTACGAGGCGGTCGGCGCGCTGCTCGACACGCCCGAGGGGGTGGTCGCGCCGCAGCAGTTCGCCAACGCACTGTCCGAGCTCGAGTGCGTCGACCTGGCGGCGGGCTACGGCCTGCCCGGCAGGGGCGGGAAGGTCGTGTCCGTGGCGGCGCTCACCCTGCGCGACGGCGACGCCCTCGAGGGCGACGATCTGACTGCGGCGCTGGCCGAGCTCGAGCCGTGGCGGCGCCCGGCGATCGTGCGCGTCGTCGACGAGATGCCGCGCACCCCGTGGTACCGGCCGCTGATCGCCGACCTGCGCGAGCAGGGCGTGCCGCTGCCGACCAAGGCGCGCCCGGCGTTCGTGCGCTCGGGCGGCTCGTACCGCAAGCTGACCAAGGCCTCGCGCGACAAGCTGCTGGCCGGGTAGCGTCCCGCGGGATGGAGGACCTGATCCGGATCGGCGCCGCCGCGCAGGCGCTCGGCGTCAGCGTGGACACGCTGCGCCGCTGGGAACGCGACGGCCGGGTCGAGTTCCAGCGCATGGGCGGCCAGCGGTTCCTGCGCGCGCCCGATCTCGCCGCGCTGCTGCGGACCCGCGCGGGCGGCGGCCACAGCAGCGCTCGCAACCGCCTGGCCGGCACCGTGATCGCGGTCGAGATGGACGGCGTGATGGCGAAGATCGACCTGGCCTGCGGCCCCTACCGGATCGTCTCGCTGATGTCGCGCGAGGCAGCGGAGGAGCTCGACCTCAAGCCCGGCGACAGCGCGATCGCCGTGGTCAAGAGCACGACCGTCATCGTCGAGTCCGGCTGAGCCGGCCACCGGTCAGCCGGAGGAGTCGAACTGGACCGGCGTCGCGACCGGCGCGGCCGTGCGGACCGGCCGGGGAGCCGCCGTCGGAGCCGGCGCTGTCGTCGGTGCCGGCGCCGGCGCGCGGGTGGCGACGGGCACGGGGCTGGTCGGCGTCGGCGTGGCGACGGGCGCCGCGACGGTCGGGACGGCGGTGCGGACGACGGCGACCACGGGCCTCGCGGCGACTTGGCGGTGCCGGACGCGCCGGTGCCGGACCTGCGCCTTCGGCTTTGACTTCGGGGCGGGGGCGGCCACCTGGCGCGCGGTCAGCACCGGGGCCGCGTCGGCCACGGCCACGGCCGCGGGCGTGGGCGTGGCGTGCGGCGCGTCGGCCAGCGAGGCCGAGTTCGGCGCGCCGACGGTGGCGATCACGAAGCCGAGCACGAGCGCGGCGACCACCAGCCCGGTCGTCACGCCGGTCGCCAGGAACACGCCGGGCGACCGCGCGTGCAGGCGCCTCAGCATGACGCCGGCCGCGTGCTCCCGGGCCGCAGGCACGCGTCGCGGCGGATCGGGAGCTTGCCGCGGCGGATCTGGAAGCGCGTGTACTTGCCGAGCGAGCCGGCGACACGGATGCGGACCTCGACGACGCTCCCCGCGTTCAGCGAGCGCTCGAGCTCACGCACCCGCAGCGTCGCGCCGGTGACGACGCGGCGCAACTGCCGCACCGGGCAGGACCCGCCGTGACAACGAACGGACACCGAGGCGCCGCGCGGCGCCTGCACAACCAGCAGGCGGATGCGAGCACCGCGCTGGGTCAGGATGCCGGTGAAGCGCACGACCATGATCGGTGCGGCGAGCCTGTCGGACGCGGAGCCCCCGCGCGCGCCGTCCGGCACGGGCGTCGCGGCCGGAACCGGGCTCGCCGACGGCGGGATCGTGAACGCCGTGCCGACGGGGGCCGGCGCGTCCTCGGGGTCGCCCCCCGGGAGCTTGTGTGGCGGCTTCGGGACGGCGGTCGGGTCGGGCGTCGGTGTCA
>JAXDHL010000597.1:0-5107 GCA_034664525.1 Solirubrobacteraceae bacterium | reverse complement strand
TCTCCAGCCGCAACCCGGACGACCTGCCGGCGTTCTGCCGCAAGATCGTCGAGGAGTTCGCGGAGGGCCGGCACGAGGTGCGCAAGGCCGGCGCCACCGCCTGAGCCGCCGGTGCCCGCCCGGACGTGGCCGCGATGCGGGCGTGCGGGCGGGGGCAGGTCAGGCCGACGTCGTCGCGCGCGTCTTCGCGGCGCCCGGGCGCTGCTGCGCCGGGGTCGACGCGCGCTTGCCGGTGCGGTCCTCGTACGTGCGGCCGGCCAGTCGGGAGATGGTGCTGCGCAGGTCGGCGAGCATGCGCTCCTCCTGCTTGCGGTGATCGGCGGCGAGCTTGGCCGTCTTCGTGTCGCCGGCGGCCTTCGCCGTCGCCTCGAGCGCGTCGTAGGTCGCGATCTCGAGCGCCTCGGTGGCCGCCTCGTCCCGGGCGTTCTTGAGCATGCGCTCAGCGCTGCTGGCGGTCCGGAACACGTCGATCGGCCCCTTCGTCAGGACCAGGGCCTGGCCGATGACGTCGCGGGCGATGGCGGTGACGAACTCGATCGGGTTGCCCCCGCCGCCGCCGAGCTCGTTCCGGCGCTCGGTGACCGCCTTCACGTGGTCGCGGGTCTCGCGCAGGTGACGCTCGAGGATCGCCTTGTAGGCAGTGTCGGTCGTGAGCGTGATGTGGGCCTGCAGGTTCGTGACGAGCGCCGACTCCATCGCGTGGGCCTCGTCGAGCTGCTTGCGAATCAGGGTTTCGGGCTTCATACATCGGGCCTGTCCGGTGTGCAGCGAGCGAAACCCCCGGGCGCCGCGAGCGGTCAGATCCCGGGCGGCCGCTCGAGCGCCTCCGCGGTGAAGCGCGCCATCCGCGCGCAGGCCGAGCGCAGGTAGCGGCGGCGCTCGAACTGCCCGACGAGCTTGAAGCCGAGGTTGATCACCGGGTTGCGGGCGTGGGCGTTGCGCGAGAACGCGTGCACGTGGAACTCCACCTCGCCGGTGTCGAGCCACTTCCACACCTCCCAGTCCATCTGGCCCTGCTCGACGTGGCCCTGGAGCGTCATGTACGGCCAGCCCCACACGTGCGCGGGCCGGCCGTCGACCTCGCGGCGCTGGTCGGTGATCGTTCCCGTGCGGCAACCGGCGTGCAGCCGCAGCGGGCCGAAGCGCAGCTCCAGCAGCATGTCGCGGTGCTCGAGCGGCGCGTCGCGGTCATAGGTGGCGCGGACCATGCGCGGGTCGGCGACGCGGTAGTTGCGCAGCAGGTCCCGGGCGACGGCGAAGCTCCCGTCGGGCAGCGGGGCGCCGGGCGGCTCGGGCGGCAGCGGCTCGCAGTAGGCGTCGAAGCGCCAGCCGTCCTCCGCGCGGTGCGGCGCGGCGGGGTCGTAGTTGAGCGGGAGATCGCGCAGCCGCGCGAGCCGCTCGGCGTCCGTCACGCCGCCACGCGCCGCGTGTGGATGTCGATGCCGCGCGTCATGCGGCCGCCCGAGCGCTTCGCGACGCCCTCGAGCAGTGACGTCCACATGTGCAGCTGCGTCTCCTTGGCCATCCGCACGCGGTCGTAGAGGAGGTGGGCGAGACGGTCGCCGCTGCGCGCCCACGACTCGATCTCGAACACCAGCAGCTCGTCCTCACGGCGGGTCCGGAACTCGATCTGGCCGGCCTCGAGGTGGGTGTCGAGCGTCGCGAGCCGGAAGAAGTCCGGGCCGCGGGCGACCACCCGTACCGGCCCGTCCCACGGGCCGGGCATGCGGACGACGTACTCGTCGCCGACGCGCAGCTCGCCCGGCGCCCCGGTGACCTTCTGGAACGAGGCGAACTCGGTCGGCGCCACCTGGTCGAGGTCCTGGGCGACGGCGTCGATCAGCGACGCGGGCGTGTGGTGCGTGTCGCGGATGCGCGTCCGGTAGCGGCGGTGGAACAGCGGGCCGGCGCCGTCCTCGGCCGCCTGGATCTCGTCGCGCGAAACGCCGTGGGGCAACGGCGGCGGGCTGTCGTCGCGAAGGCTGCCGGCTTCCTCCGTGCGGTGCATCGGCGTCGTGCGCCACATGTAGCGCCAGCTCGTGAGCGTGACGCCGACCGGCCAGCGGGTGGCAGTGGTCAACCGGCGCCAGGGCGAGGGTCGGCGGGGCATGGAGGGCGCCCTACCCCGGGTAGCGGAGCGATCATGCTCTCCCGTCTCCTGTACCGCTGGGGCCTGCGCGGCTGGCTGCTGCACGGCAGCTCGCTGGCGAGCATCGCGCTCTGCGTCGCGCTCTGGATCCGGGCGAAGACGGTCGACCAGGACGAGCGCGGGAACGCCGAGCGGCGCGCGCTGTTCGTGGGCCTGTGGCCGCCGATGTTCTGGCTCATCGGCGACTCGCTGGAGCGCCGCGAGCTGCGCCGGCGCCCGTGGCGCAGCTGACCGGACGCCGCCCTACCGTTTGGGGGCGCCTGTGTCCCACGTCGCCAGCACCGACCGGCTCCTCGCCGCCGATACGGCGCTGCGCCGCCGCGCCGTCGCCGCCGGCCCGGTGGTCGCCGGCGTCACGCTCGCCGCGGCCGTGATCGTCACCGCCGCCGCCGGCGTGCCGCTGCGCGACCCGGGCGGCGTGAGCGCGCGCCGGCTGCTGACGACCGTCGGGCTGCTCGCCCTGTTCGCGGGCGCCGACCTGCTGTTCCGCGGCGGCCGCGAGCGCTGGTCGCGGCGGCGGATGGTGTCCGCGGCGATCGCGGTCGCGAGCTTCTACGTCACGTATTTCGCCTACCGCAACCTCAAGAGCGTCGTGCCGCTGATCCGGCCCGGGTCGCTGTACGACCAGGGGCTGACCGACCTCGACCACGGCCTGCTGGGCGGCCACGGGCCCGCGGACGTCCTGCACACGCTGCTCGGGACCGGCGTGTCCGCGCAGGTGCTGTCGGCCGTCTACATGTTCTTCTTCGCGTTCATCCCGCTGTCGCTGGCGGCGGCGCTGGCGCTCGCGCGCGACGAGGACCGCGCGCTGTTTTTCACCACGGCGATCGCGCTCAACTGGCTGCTGGCGGCGATCAGCTACTACCTGCTGCCGTCGATCGGGCCCTTCCACGCCGAGCCGGGGACGTTCGCGCAACTGCCGACGACCGCGGTGAGCCACCTCCAGGACCGTCTGATCGGCGAGCGGGCGGCGTTCCTGCACGACCCGTCGGTCCCCGGCAGCGCGCAGAGCATCGGCGCCTTCGCCTCCCTGCACGTCTCGGTCTGGTTCACGGCGGCGCTCGGCGCGCACCTGCTGCGCCTGCCGATCCCCGTGCGCGTGGTCCTGTGGGTGCTGACCGGGCTGACGATGCTGGCGACGGTCTACTTCGGCTGGCACTACCTGCTCGACGACGCCGCCGGCGTCGCGATCGCAGTCGTCGCGCTGACGATCATGCGCGCGATCACCGGCCGCGTGCCGCGCCCGGAGGCCGCGTGAGCACCCGCGCGGCGCAAGCGCGGGCACACGCCCTCGACACCGGCTGGCGCGCCGTCGCCGCCGGTCCGCTGGTCGCGCTCGTCACGCTGCTGGCGGCCGTCGTGGTCGGCGAGCACCTCGGTCTGTCGGTGCGCGACCCGGACCACGTCGCCGCAGGCTACGTCGGCATGGTCGGGGCGGGCGTGGTGCTGCTCGTGGGAGTCGACATCTGGATCCGCGCCGCCGCGCGCACCGGCCTTCGGCGCCCGCCGCTCGCGGTCATGCGCGCCGTCCGCCGCGAGCGCTGGACGCGCGCCCGCGCCGGCGTCGCCGCCAGTTCGCTGGTGAGCTTCTACGTCTCCTACATGGCGTACCGCAACCTCAAGGCAGCGGTGCCGCTGCTGCGCCCGGAGGCGCTGTTCGACCTCGACCTCGCGCGCGCCGACCGCTGGCTGTTCGCCGGCCACGACCCCGCGACCCTGCTGCACTCGCTGCTCGGCACGGGGCTGCAGACGCAGGTCCTCTCGACCGTCTACGTGGCCTTCATCGTGTTTTTGCCGCTGTCGCTGGCGGCGGCGCTCGTGTTCTCGCGCGAGCTGTCGACGACCCTGTTCGTCGCCACCGCGCTGTCGATCAACTGGATCCTCGGCGCGGCCAGCTACCTGCTGCTGCCGTCGCTCGGGCCGATCTACGCCGAGCCGTCGCTGTTCGCGCATCTCCCCCACTCCGAGGTCACCCACCTGCAACACGTCCTGATGGACCAGCGGGTCACCTACCTGCGCGACCCGACGTCCGGGACGCCGCAGTCGATCGCCGCGTTCGCGTCGCTGCACGTGGCCATGAGCTTCACCGCGCTGCTGGCCGCCTACCTGCTGGCACTCCCGCGCTGGCTGAAACGCAGCCTGTGGGTCTGGATGGCGCTGACCACGCTGGCCACGATCTACCTCGGCTGGCACTACGTGGTCGACGACGCCGCCGGGATCGCGATCGGCGGCGGCGCCGTGGTGCTCGCGGCGGCGCTGACCGGGTTCGAGCTGCGGCCCGGCCGCCGCGGCAGCCGTTCGCGAAGCTGACCGCGCCCGGACTCCCGGCGCCGGCGGGTTTCGCGGTCCGGCGGGCTGGGGCAGGCCAGCCTCGTGCCCACCAGCCGCTATCTCCCGATCTACCTCAACGACCACCTGGCCGGCGCGACCGTCGGCACGCAACTCGCGCGCCGGACCGCCGGCAGCAACCGCGACCACCCGTCCGGCCCGGTCCTGCGCGAGCTCGCCACCGAGATCGCCGAGGATCGCCAGGCGCTCGAGGACGTGATGCAGCGGCTCGGAGTCGCGCGCGACCGGCTCAAGTCCGCCGTCGCATGGGTGGGCGAGAAGGCCGGGCGCCTGAAGCTCAACGGGGAGCTGCTGCGCTACTCGCCGCTCAGCCGGCTGGTCGAGCTCGAGGGCCTCGCTCTCGGCGTCACCGGCAAGCTGGCGCTGTGGCGCGCCCTCGAGCGGGTGCGCGCCGCCGAGCCTCGGCTGGCGGAGGTGGATCTCGCCGCGCTGATCGCGCGCGCCGAGTCCCAGCGCACGCGGATCGAGGCCCTGCGACTCGCCGCCGTCGACGAGGCGTTGCTTGCGAACGTCGGCGCGACGGCGACCGGCTGACACAGGCAAGACTGTGCCTTGACCGTCAGTGCGCCCGCCCTTCTCCTCCTCAGGCCATCGCGGGCGCGCGGGCGG
>JAXDHL010000596.1:0-7492 GCA_034664525.1 Solirubrobacteraceae bacterium | reverse complement strand
GCGGCTCGTCGGCGGTCGGTGTCACGCAGGACATTCTACGTCCTCGACCGGACCGAGGCGTGGTGCGCTCCGGATTGCGGGCACCCGGGTGATCTTGTACCGTCAAGGGCGATTCGCATCCAGAGGGGTGGAGGGACTGGCCCAATGAAACCCCGCCAACCTCTTCGTGGCTCGCTGTGTGCCGCGAAGGAAGGTGGCAATTCCAACAGGCACCACGACATATTGCCTGGGAGATGCGGAAGGGGTTCTCGCTTTTCGCGCTCAGGCTCCCTCCGCACCACCCGGCGGAGGTAGAGACAGCCATGCCGGCAGATGCCCTGCAGTGCAAGGAGTGCAAGACCCAATACCCGCTCGAGGCCCGCTTCGTCTGCGAACGCTGTTTCGGTCCGCTCGAGGTCGCCTACAGCGCACCCACCGCGGGTCCGGACGAGTTGCGCCGCCGGATCCAGGCGGGGCCGCTGAACCTGTGGCGCTACGCGGACTTCCTGCCGCTCCAGCGCACGCCGCGCCACGCGCTGCACACCGGCTTCACGCCGCTCGTGCGGGCCGACCGGCTCGCCGCCCGGCTGGGGCTGCGCGAGGTGTGGGTCAAGAACGAGACCGCCAACCCGACGCACTCGTTCAAGGACCGCGTCGTCTCGATCGGGCTCGCGCGCGCGGTCGCGCTGGGGTTCGAGACGCTGGCCTGCGCCTCGACCGGCAACCTCGCCAACGCGGTCGCCGCGCACGCCGCCGCGGCCGGCCTGCCGTCCTACGTCTTCATCCCCTCGAACCTCGAGCAGGAGAAGATCCTCGCCACCGGCGCCTACGGGACGAACGTGGTCGGCGTGCAGGGCAACTACGACGACGTCAACCGCCTGTGCACCGAGCTGAGCGGCGACCGCGAGAGCTGGGCGTTCGTGAACATCAACATGCGGCCGTACTACGCCGAGGGCTCCAAGACGCTCGCGTACGAGATCGCCGAGCAGCTCGGCTGGCAGATCCCCGACCGCATCGTCGCGCCGGTCGCCTCGGGGTCCCTGTTCACCAAGGTCGCCCGCGGCTTCCAGGAGTTCATCGACGCCGGCCTGATCTCCGGCGAGGTGCCGGCCATGAACGGCTCGCAGGCCGAGGGCTGCTCGCCGGTCGCCCAGGCGTGGACCGCCGGCCGCGACTTCTGCCAGCCCGTGCGCCCGGACACGATCGCCAAGTCGCTGGCGATCGGCAACCCGGCCGACGGCCCGTACGCGCTCGAGCTCGCGCGCCGCACCGGCGGCTCGATCGACGCCGTGACCGACGACGAGGTCCGCGCGGGCGTGCGCCTGCTGGCCGAGACGACCGGCATCTTCACCGAGACCGCCGGCGGCGTCACCACCGCCAACCTGGCCAAGCTGGCCGAGCGCGGCGACATCGACCCGGACGAGCGCGTCGTGCTGCTGATCACCGGCGACGGGCTGAAGACGCTCGACACCGTGCGCGGGACGTTCGAGGTCGCCGACATCGCGCCGACGGTGTCCGCCTTCGAGCAGGCGTTTGCCGGAGCGGTGGCGTAGTGGCCGTCACGGTCAAGATCCCGACGCAGCTGCGGTCGGTGACCGGCGGGGTGGCGGAGGCGACCGCCGAGGGCTCGACGGTCGCCGAGGTCCTGGACTCGCTGTACGAGACGCACGGCGAGCTGCGCGAGCGGATCGCCGGCGACGACGGCGGGCTGCGGCGGTTCGTGAACATCTATCTCTCCGGCGAGGACATCCGCTTCCTGGACGGGCTGGACACCGAGGTGCCCGACGGCACCGAGCTGACCATCCTGCCGGCGGTCGCCGGGGGTTGAGCCGCCCGCCGGTCACGGTCATCTGCCCGTTCGCCGGGCCCGAGGACGGGCTCCGGCGGGCGCGGGCGGCGCTCGGCGCCCTGCGTCTGCGCGACGGCGACGAGGTCGTCGTCGCCGACAACCGTCCGGGCGCGCCGGCGGGCGCCGTCGCCTCCTCGTATTACGCGCGCGCCGTCGCGGCCGCCGCCGCACGCGGGGACTGGCTCGTGTTCGTCGACGCCGACACCGAGCCGGACCCGGACCTGCTCGACGCCTACTTCGACCCGCCACCGGGCGAGCGGGTCGGCGTGCTCGCCGGCGCGATCGCAGACGTCGTCGTCGAGGACACCGTGACCGCGCGCTACATCGCCGCGCGGCGCAAGCTCGACCAGGCGACGACGCTCGCGCACCCGTCGCGCCCGTACGCGCAGACGGCGAACTGCGCGGTCCGCCGGGTCGCCTTCGAGGCGGTCGGCGGCTGGCCCGAGCCGGTGCGCTCGGGCGGCGACGCCGACCTGTGCTGGCGGCTGGCGGCGGCAGGCTGGACGATCGAGGCCCGGCCGCGCGCGCTCGTCCGCCACCGCAACCGGACGACCCTGGGCGCGCTGCTGGCCCAGCTCGCCCGGCACGGATCCGGCATGGCCTGGCTCGACGCGCGCTGGCCGGGATCGTTCCCGGCGCCGCGCCCGCGCGACTACGCCGGACGGTTCGCCATGCTTGTCCGCGGGGTCCGCCGCGAACCCGACCCGCGGTTCGCGCTGATCGACTTCCTCGCCCTCTGGGCCCGCGACCTCGGCAGACTGCGCCCGAACCGGTGATCACCCGCGTCAACTCGCTCCGGCACCGCGCGCGCTTCGCGGCGTGGGTCGCGCTGCTGCGCGTCCAGCTGCGCCGGCGTGGCGCGACGCTCGTGGTCGACGCCCCGCACGGCGCCCGCCTGGACGGCTTCCCGCACGTGCGGGTCGAGGCGCTCGGAGACGGCGACGCGACGTTCGTGCTGCGGCTCGGCCGCGGCGTCTCGCTCGGGCGGGCGACGCACCTGGACGTCTGGGCCGGCGGCGCCAACGAGCTCTCGCTCGGCGACGGCGCCTACCTGATGCACGGTGTGCGGCTGCAGCTGCGCTCCGGGACGATCGCGCTCGGGGCGCACGCGCACGTGCGCGACGGCGCGGTCCTCAAGTCCGCCGGCGAGCTGCGAATCGGCCGCGAGGTCACGATCTCGTTCGGGGACGTGCTCGCCTGCACGGAGCGGATCGAGATCGGCGACCTCGTCGGGCTCGGCGAGCGCGTGACGATCACCGACTCCGACCACACGCACGACGGATCGGCCGGCAACCACTATCTCGCCCAGCCGCTGCGCGTGACGCCGGTGCGGCTGGGCCGCAACGTGCTCGTGAGCGCCAACGCGGTCGTCCTGCGCGGGGCCGACATCGGCGACGGCGCCGTGGTGGCGGCCGGCGCCTTGGTCGGCAGCGGCGGGCACCCCGGCGGCTTGCTGCTCGCGGGGGCGCCCGCCACGCCGGTCAAACGCGTTCAGGCGTAGACCGGGACCTGCGCGGCGGCCGGGGCCGGGGCCGCCTCCGGGCGCGCGTAGCGCCCGGCGTGCCCGCGCGCCTTGCCGATGAGGGCGAGCGGCGCCAGCGACGCGCGCTGCATCCAAGCCGGCGGGAACGGGGCGTGCACCTCGTCGCGGAACTCGCGCACGAAGAGCGCGAGGTGGACCGGCTTCGGCATGCCGGTCCGCATCGTCTTGCCCTCCTCGGCGAGCGCGCAGGCCGTCTCGAACAGCTCCTCCATGCGCAGCGCCGGGGTGACCGTGACGCGGGCGCGGGCGATGCCGTCGCCGCCGTTGGCGAACTTGTGCGCGCTGCGCTTGGGGACGACCACGACCTCGCCCGGACCGGCCGTGATCGTCCTGCGGCCCAGCTTGAACGTCATCGTGCCCTCGAGCACCTCGAAGCGCTCCTGCTGATGGGGGTGCACGTGCATGCCGGGGACATGACCGTCCGCGGTCAGCTCGAGCTCGATCTCGAGGGCGGCGCCGTCGGTGTCGGCGGCGGTGCGGATGAACGTGATCGTCTCGCCGGAGACGGGGTTGGTGATGCTCTGGCCTGCGTACGCCATGGTGGGGAGTCCTCTGGGGAGCGGGGGAGTGGAGTACGCAGAGCCTCCCGATGGCCGGGCCGGCCGTCGTCACGCGCGATGACGATTCGCCGCTGCCGCGATGACGATCCCGCGCGTCCGCGCGGGTGACCCCCGGAGCCGCTCCGGATGATGACGCGTCGTCCCGCCGGAGGACGGAGCGCTACGCCGCGCGGGGGAGGGTGCCCGGGCCCGGGCGCGGGCGCAGGCGGCGCGGTGCGAAGTCGTCGGCGCTGACGAGATCGCGTGCGAACGCCTCCCGCAACGAGGTCGCGAGCTCCTCCATGCTCTCGGCCACGGCACGTTCGTATGCCGCGACGATCTGGTCGCGCGATGCGGTCTGTCGGCGGTCGAGCTCCTCCATCTCCGATGCCGTGTGGCAGGCCTGCATCACCACGTAGCACTCGGGACAGCGAAGCTCGACGAGCAGGTCGCCGCCCTTGCGCTGCTGCCAGCGCTGGGGCTGCACGAGGTCCGAGCCGCAGCTCGGACAGGTCGGCAGGTCGGGCACGCCCGGACGGTACGTCCAGGCCCGGACGGACCAGCGGAGCGGGAAGATCGTCATCGGGTGGCTGCCGCGGCGAGCCGCTGGCGCGCCTCGGCCGCCAGCCGGCGCACGAGGTCGGCGGCGGGTTCCTCGGTGGCGAGCGCGTGCGCTTGACCCGCCCACAGGTTGAAGCCGTCGGGGTCGCCGGCGGCCCGCGCCGCCGCGCGGGCCGGGGAGGTGAGGTGGTGCAGCTCCGGGTAGGCGACGGGCGCGGCGTCGCCGTGGTCGCGCATGAACGCGTTGACGATCCCGCGCGCGCTGCGCCCGGTGAATGCCCGCGTGAGCGCGGTCGGCGAGTCGTAGGCGAGCGCCTCGCGGTGCGCGCCGACCGTGCCCGCCTCGGGGGTGCGCATCAGCGCCGTGCCGAGCGCGGCGGCCGCCGCCCCGGCCGCCAGGACGCCGGCGACGCCCGCGCCGGTCACGATGCCCCCGGCCGCGATCAGCGGGAGCGGCACCGCCGCGCCGGCGATCTGGAGCAGCGCCAGCACGCCGTAGTCACCCGGGTTCGCGGGCTCGAGCCCGCCACGATGGCCGCCCGCCTCGGCGCCCTGGCAGATCAGCGCGTCGGCGCCGGCCTGCGCGGCGGTGGTCGCCTCGTGCGGCGTGGTGACGGTGATCCAGACGGCGACGCCGGCCTCCTGCAGGTCCGCGATCAGGCGTCGCGGCGGCAGCCCGAAGGTGAAGGACGCGACGGGCGGGCGCTCGGCCAGGAGCAGCTCGCACTTGGCGGCCCAGTCGTCGTCGTCCCAGCGCGGATCGCCCGTCTCGAGGCCGGCGGCACGGAGCCGGCCGGCGTAGGCGGCGACGACGCCGGCGGATGCCGGCTCGCCGGCGGGCACGAACACGTTGACCCCGAACGGCCGGTCCGTCGCGGTGCGCATCGCCGCCACGTCCTCGCGCACGGCGTCGGCGGTCTTGTAGCCGGCGGCGAGGAAGCCGAGCCCGCCGGCATTGCTCACCGCCGCGGCGAGCGCGATCGTCGTCGGTCCGCCGGCAAGTGGCGCGCCCACGATCGGATGCTCGAGGTCGCCTGGGGCGAACATGCCGGGCATCATGCCAAGCGTGGGATCACGCGACAGGCCCGAGGTCGAGGTGATGCAGGCGGTCCTGACCGACGAGCGGTTCTCGGACCCGGACTGGATCTACGAGCGCAAGCTGGACGGCATCCGCTGCGTCGCCACGAAGGCCGGCGGGCAGGTCCGGCTGCGCTCGCGCAACGACCTCTCGCTCGACGGCCGCTTCCCGGAGATCGGCCGCGCGCTGGAGGCCGACGCCGTCACCGACGTCGTGCTCGACGGCGAGGTCGTCGCCTTCGACGGCGCCCAGACGAGCTTCGCCCGGCTGCAGCAGCGCGGCGAGCGGCCGGCGCCCGTCTTCTACTACGTCTTCGACGTCCTGCGTCTCGACGGGCGGGACCTGACCCCGCTGCCGCTGCGCGAGCGCAAGGCGCGGCTGCGCGAGGCGGTGAGCTACGTCGACCCGCTCCGGTTCACGACGCACCGCAACGGCGACGGCGAGGCGTTCTACGAGGAGGCGTGCGCGAAGGGCTGGGAGGGGCTGATCGCCAAGCGCGCCGACTCGCCCTACACGCCCGGGCGGTCCCGCGACTGGCTGAAGTTCAAGTGCTCGGCCGAGCAGGAGTTGGTGATCGGCGGCTTCACCGCCCCGAGGGGCACGCGCACGGACCTGGGCGCGCTCCTGCTCGGCTACTACGACGGCGACCGGCTCCGCTATGCCGGCAAGGTCGGGACCGGCTTCAGGCAGGCCACCCTGCGTGACCTCGCGGACCGGCTCGCGCCCCTTCGCCGGGCGTCGAGCCCGTTCGCCGACGAGGTGCGCGAGCGGACGGCGACCTGGGTCGAGCCGCGGCTGGTCGCTCAGGTCGGGTTCTCGGAATGGACCCGCGACGGGCGCCTGCGCCACCCGCGGTTCCTCGGCCTGCGCGAGGACAAGGCGGCCGGGGACGTCGTGCGCGAGCGCTCTCGCTGAGCCGGCTGCGGACTGGGCGGCGGGCCGGGTAGGTTCCCGGCGTGCTGATCGGCCGCGAAGCAGAGCTGGCCGCCGCCGGCCGCGCGCTGGACCGGCTCGCCGCGCGCGGGCCGTCGGCGCTGCTGCTCGTCGGGGAAGCCGGGATCGGCAAGAGCTCGCTGCTGGCCGACGCCGCCGCGCGAGCGGGCCGCGGCGGGATCCGGGTCGCCGCCGCCCGCGCCGCCGAGTTCGAGCGCGACGTCCCGTTCGCCCTGCTGACTGCGCTCCTCGACGAGGCGCTCGCCGACCCGCCGCCGCGCCTCGCCGCCCCGCCGGTCGATGCGCTCGTCGAGCGGCCCCGCCACCGTCTGAACCGCGAACTGCGGCTGCTGCTCGAGGCGCTGGCCGCCGGCCGCCGCGTCCTATTGGCCATCGACGACCTGCACTGGAGCGACGCGGCGAGCCTGGAGGCGCTGCTCGCGCTCGTGCATCGGCCGCCGCGCGGCGCGGTCTGCCTCCTGCTCGCCGCCCGGCCCGGTACGGCCGCGCTGCGGCTGACCGAGGCGCTGCGCTCGCGCCCGGACGCCGAGCGAGTGGACGTCGGCCCGCTGGCCGCCGGCGACGCGGCGCGACTGGTCGGACCGAGCCTGTCGCGCCGCGAGCGCACCGGCGTGCTCGCGGCCGCCGGCGGCAACCCGTTCTACCTCCAGGAGCTGTCACGCACCGCGCGCTCGGCGCCCGCGGAGCACGGCGAATCCAGTGCCGGCGGGGCGATCCCGGCAGCGATCATGGCCGCGGTCGCCGCCGAGGTCGCCGCGCTCGGCCGCGCTGCCCGCGCGCTACTGCACGGCGCGGCCGTCGCCGGCGATCCGTTCGACCCCGACCTCGCCGTCGCCGCCTGCGGGAAGCCGCTGGGCGACGCGGTCGACGATCTCCTGGCCGCGGACCTCGTGCGACCCGACGGGCGGCCTCGCCAGCTGCGCTTTCGCCATCCGATCGTCCGCGCGGCGGTCCTGGAGGCGGCCGGTGAGGCGTTCCGCGTCGCCGCG
>JAXDHL010000595.1:0-3986 GCA_034664525.1 Solirubrobacteraceae bacterium | reverse complement strand
GCAATTCCAGCCCTGCGGATCCTGCTCCTCACGCCGCGGATAACAACCATCCCCACCCACAGCCAACGCCCGACCCTGCGACAACCACACAACCGAACCCACAAACCCCGGCGTCGTGCCCCGATAAGTCTCACGCCACTCCGGCGGCTGACTCGCCGACTCCCGCGAATACTCATAGACCACCGGCACCCGCAAACAACCCTTCAACCGGTCATCCGGCGTATCGGGATCCTCGCACGCCGCACCCACCGCCAACCCCCGATCAGTCGAGAAGAACGAAACCGAGAAGAAATCGACCGTCTTAGACGTCGGCGAGAACTTCGGCTTGTAAGCCCCAGGATCCGCGCCCGGGAACACAGCCCCACCAACCTGCCTCCAACCCACCGCCCCACCAGGCTTAGCCACCGGCGTGAACCTTGAATCCACACACCCCGTGGGCAACGCACACACCGCCCCCGTCGGGTCCGATGTCGCGCCGCCGGACGGATCCGGCGCCTGAGCCCCGGCCCCCGCGGTGACCAGCGCTAACGCCCCAAGTCCGACCATCAGCGCGAGCGCGGCGAGCACGGTGGTTCTCCGGAATCTCCCCATCTACGGAAAGCATCCGAGCAGCGCCGGCTTTTGTTACAGGCGTCTGCGCTGCGTTCCGTCGCGCTTCTGTCGCAGAGCCTGTCCCATGCGTCGCAGTTGGAGCGTCAGGATCGGCCGGTGCGTCTCGACGAACTCGGTATGATCGATGATATGACGACCGTGAGGCGGACGATCACCCTCCCCGCGGACCTCGACGCCCGGACGCGTGAGCTTGCTCCTGACGGCAACTTCTCGGCGTTCGTGACCGAGGCTCTGGCGGAGTACGTCCGTCGCCGTGGCCTCGATGCGTTCATCGAGTTCGACGACGCCGAGCACGGGCCGATCCCTGAGGAGGAGGTGGATGCCATCGCGGCCGAGGTCAGGAAGCTGGCGCGCGAGCTCGGCGGTATATGAGACCTGCCGGACGACTCATCCGCGGCTTCACGCTCGACGCCGGCGCCCTGATAGCCCTCGAGCGCGGGCAAGCTCGTGCGCGTCGTCTGGTCCGAGACGCTGGACGAGTGGGTCGGGACGTCACCGTGCCTGCTCCCGTGCTCGCCCAGGCCTGGCGAGGATCGAGCCAGCGCGCGCTCGTGGAGGCTCTCAAGGGAGCCATCGTCGAGCCGCTCGACGAAGAGCTCGCGCGGAGCGCGGGTGAATTGCTCGGACGGACCGGTACCTCCGACGTCATCGACGCCACCGTGGCCGTCAGTGCCGCCCGGCGCGCTGACATCGTCATCACCAGCGACCCCGACCACCTCCAGCGCCTGGCGGACGACCTCAGCACGATTCGCGTCCTGCGGGTCTAGTCGGGCGCGCTGGAAGCGCTGCGCGCTAGCGCAGGGCGAAGCGGCGGTGGCGCAGGACCCAGGCCTGCTTCGGGCAGGCGCGGGCGCGCTCGAGGCGGGCGATCGTGGGGGTGTGGCCGAGGGTGCGGAGGCGCTTCTCGAGGAAGCGCAGCGCGCGGTGGGCGAGGATGCGGACGTCGTCGGGGCTGCGGTCGAGGATGCGGGCGATCTCGGCGTGGGGCAGGTCGAGCATGTAGCGCAGCATCAGGACCTGGCGCTGAGCGAGCGGCAGGCGCTCGACGAGCATCACCAGCTCGCGGTCGGTGAGCCAGCTGAGGGCGCGCAGCTCGGGCTCGGCGGGCTCGGACTCCAGCGCGCGCGTGAGCTGCTCGGGCTCGGTCGGCTCCATCCGCTGGCGGGCGGCGATCGCGTCGATCGCCGAGCGGCGCACGATCGTGAAGAGCCAGATCCGGAAGGGGATCGTGCCGCGGCGCTCGTAGCGGGGCAGCGCCTCGAGCGCGTTGACGAACACCTGCTGGGTGAGGTCCTCGGCCTCGTGGCGGTCGCGGACGGCGACGCGCAGGTAGCCGTAGACGCGGTCGAAGTAGCGCATGTAGAGCTCGCCGAAGCTCTCGCGGTCGCCACCCTGGATGCGGGTCACGAGGCGGGCGGTGTCGAGGTCCTCGTCGTGCTCGGCCGAGGGCTCGGCGCGCTCGACGAAGACGATCCGCTCGGCGTGGGCGCGGGCCCGCCACGGGAGCGGCGGGACTTCCACCTCCGCGAGCGCTGCACGGCGGTCACCAATACGTCTGCCGGCGGAGTTGCGAACCCGCCGGCGCTCGTCGGCCTCCTCGGCCCGCGACTCCGCCTCAGCGCCGCGGCGCTCGGCGTGCAGCCGCCGCTCGACCCGGCGGCGCTCGACGACGACCTCGACGCGGGGATCGTCGCGGAAGTGCCTGCGCAGCGGATCGTGCAGCTTGGCCGCCAGGTCCGCCGGGATGACGCAATAGATCACGCTCGCCCTCTCCCCTGCCCCTCGATCGGCCCGGGATCGTACACCCCGCCCCCCGGCCTCGTCGCAGCTCTCATGTGGTGCTCGGCGTCTTTAGGCGCCGTGGCACTTCTTGAATTTCTTGCCGCTCCCGCACCAGCAGGGGTCGTTGCGGCCTACCTGCTGGGACTCGTCGACGCGGCGCTGCTCGACAACGGGTGCGGCCTCGTACTCCATCTCGGCCGCTGCGTCGGCTCCGGCCGCGCCCGCCGCGGCGCTGGCGGCGGCCATCGCGAAGTCGTTGGGGCGGGCGACGCCGCCTGAGTAGGACACGTTGGCGGCGGCCGTGGACGAGCTGGTCTCCGGCACGTAGCGCTGGGGGGCGCCGCCGTTCTCGCCTTCGACCTCGACCTCGACGTTGAAGATCATGCGCGCGAAGTCCGACCAGATCGTGTTCATCAGGTCCTGGAAGAGCGTGAAGGCCTCGTTCTTGTACTCGACCAGCGGGTCGACCTGGGCGAAGCCGCGCAGATGGATGCCCTCGCGCAGGTAGTCCATGTCGTAGAGATGCTCGCGCCAGCGCTGGTCGATGATCTGGAGCAGCAGGTAGCGCTCGAGCTCGCGCATCAGCTCCGCGCTGAGCTCGGCCTCGCGCTCCTCGTAGAGCGTCGCGGCGTCCTTCATGTCGCGGCCCTCGAGGATCTCGTCGCGGTAGGCGTAGATCTTCTTGCGCTGCTCGTTGAGGACGTCGTCGTACTCGAGGACGCGCTTGCGGATGAGGAAGTTCTGCTCCTCGACCTTCTTCTGGGCCTTCTCGATCTGCTTGGAGAGCATCCCGGCCTCGATCGGCTCCTCGTGGCCCTCCTCGTCGAGGGTCCCGAGGCGGTCGAGGATCTTGTAGATCCGGTCGCCGGCGAAGAGCCGCACGAGGTCGTCCTCGGCCGACAGGAAGAAGCGCGACTCGCCGGGGTCGCCCTGGCGGCCGGCGCGACCGCGCAGCTGGTTGTCGATCCGGCGCGACTCGTGGCGCTCGGTGCCGACGATGTACAGGCCGCCGGCCTCGAGCACCTTCTCGCGATCGGCCTCGATGCGCCGCTCGATCGAGGGCAGCACGTCCTGGTAGCGCTCGTCGTAGTCGGGATCGCCGGGGAGCAGGCCGAGCTTGGCGAGCTCGAGCTGGGTGAGGTGCTCGGGGTTGCCGCCGAGCTTGATGTCGACGCCGCGGCCGGCCATGTTGGTCGCGATCGTGACCGCGCCCGGCTGCCCCGCCTCGGCGACGATCTCGGCCTCGCGCGCGGCGTACTCGGGCTTCGCGTTGAGGACGGTGTGCGTGATGCCGTGCCGCGTCAGCTCGCCCGAGAGCAGCTCGGAGACCTCGACGGAGACCGTCCCGACGAGGACCGGCTGGCCGGCCGCGTGGCGCTGGACGATCTCGCGGCTCACGGCGTGCCACTTGCCGGCCTTCGTCTTGTAGACCTGATCGTTGTTGTCGCGGCGGACCATCGCGCGGTTCGTCGGGATCTCGACGACCGACAGCTTGTAGATCTTCATGAACTCGGTCGCCTCGGTGAGGGCGGTCCCGGTCATGCCGCCGAGCTTGTTGTAGAGGCGGAAGTAGTTCTGCAGCGTGATCGTCG
>JAXDHL010000594.1:0-2532 GCA_034664525.1 Solirubrobacteraceae bacterium | reverse complement strand
CGTGTAGTCGCTGCCGGTCTGCGCGACGTTGTTGCCGGCGCCGACGCCGCGACCGGTGGCGACCGAGCTGTTGTTGGTGACGACGGCGAACAGCAGGTCACCGGCGGCGGCGAAGTCGGTCGCCTTCTTGCCGGTGAGGGTCTCGGCGTCGTCGAGGTCCGCCGCGTCCTTGCCGTCGACCTTGTCAGCGTTGAGGCCGGTGGCGACGCCCGTGGCGTTGGTGGTGAACGGCGCGCCCGTGGGGTTGCCGGTCTCGATGCGGCCGGCCTCGAGGCCGACGGTGCTGAACTCGAAGGCGCGGCCGCCCTTGAGGTTCACGGACTTGACGCACGGCTCGTTGCCCAGCGAGGAGCGGCAACCGTAGATGGCGCCGCCGCCGTCACCGTCCTTCTTGTTGGACTGGCGGGTGCCGTACGTGGAGTTGTTGGCGATGATCTCGGTCTCGGAGCTGAGGGCAAGCGAGGGGTTGCTGGACGGGTTGCGCTTGCCGAGCAGCATGTTCCGGCCTTCGCCGAAGCCCATCGCGACCGAAGGTACGCCGATCGCGAGGATAAGAGAGCAGACGATCGCGGCGCGACCGGAGAAACGGAGCTTCTTCATGGACCTTGCGACACCAGCCCCGCAACAGAGTTGCGGGGCTGCAAGGAGTCTGTCACCGCGTCAGGGTTGCACGGCGAAACCGCGCAACAACGAGTTTCGCCCTCCCGTTGCCTCTGGTCGAAGGCCCCGCTCGTCCCGAGGAACGAGCGGGAGTCAACGTCCGGGCGACGTTAGATCACCGCTCGCCCGGCTGCTTGGTCGGGTTGACCGAGACCGGCACGCTGAGATCCAGCGCCGTACGGATGATCCGGGTCTGCTCGACGGTGTGGGCGGCCGGGTAGCCCTCGCCCGGCGAGGCGCGCTCCGGCCGGCCGACGTACCCGAACTCGATGTCGGTCGGGAGGATCTGCAGCAGGCGCGGCGACATGTGGGCGCGGGCGCCCATGTTGCGCGGCTCCTCCTGCGCCCACACGACCTCGGTGAGGTTCGGGTAGCGCTTGACCTCTTCGAGGATCTGCGCCTGCGGGAACGGATACAGCAGCTCGACGCGGGTGATCGCGACGCCCTCGTTGTTCTCGCGGGTCGCGTGGCCCTTGAGGTCGTAGAACAGCTTGCCCGTGCAGAGCACGAGCCGCTTGACCTTGTCCACGTCCACGCGCGGCTCGGCCAGCACGGGGAAGAAGCGCGAGTCCGCCAGGTGCTCGATCCGCGACGTCGCCTGCGGCAGGCGCAGGAGCGACTTCGGGGTCATGATCACCAGCGGGCGCTGCTTGGCCACGCGGGCCTGCCGGCGCAGGAGGTGGAAGTACTGCGCGGGCGTCGTCAGGTTCGCCACGCGGATGTTGCCCTCGGCGGCCAGCGTCAGGAAGCGCTCCAGGCGGCCGGAGGAGTGCTCCGGGCCCGAGCCCTCGTAGCCGTGCGGCAGCAGCAGCGTCAGACGCGTCGTCTGGCCCCACTTCGACAGCGCGGAGACGATGAACTGGTCGATGATCACCTGGGCCGAGTTGACGAAGTCGCCGAACTGGGCCTCCCACAGCACGAGCGCCTCGGGCGCCTCCATCGAGTAGCCGTACTCGAAGCCGAGGCAGGCGATCTCCGACAGCGGCGAGTTGTGCAGCTCCATCGGCGCCAAGGCGCCCGGGAGCGACTGGATCGGCGAGATCCGCTGACCCGTCTTCGGGTCGTGCAGCACGAGGTGGCGCTGCGAGAACGTGCCGCGTTCGGCGTCCTGGCCGGTCAACCGGACCGGCGTGCCCTCGGTGAGCAGCGTCGCGTAGGCGAGTGACTCCGCCTGCGCCCAGTCGATGCCGCCGTCCGGGCCGATGGCCTGGCGCCGGCGCTCGAGCTGCTTGACCAGCTTCGGGTGCACGGTGAAGCCCTCGGGCACCCGCAGGAGCTCCTCGTTGAGGCTCTGCAGGCGTTCCGTCGAGACCGCGGTCTTGACCTCCGGCGACGCGGAGCGGTCGAGCTCGTAGCCGCCCGTGGGCTGCTCGTCGCCCGCGCTCTGCAGCTGCTCCTTGAGCTCGCGATGACGCTTGGCGAGGTCGTCCCACATCTCCGTGGCGATCGCGTCGGCCTCTTCCTGCGTGACCATGCCGCTGTTCACCAGCGACGCCGCGTACAGCTCGCGCACCGGCTTCTTGGCCTTGATCTTGGCCGTCATCTCCGGCTGCGTGTAGGCCGGCTCGTCGGCTTCGTTGTGGCCATAGCGGCGGTAGCCGATCAGGTCGATCAGGACGTCGTGGCCGAACTCCTGGCGGAACGCGAACGCGAGCCGGACCGCGGAGATGCAGGCGGCGACGTCGTCGGCGTTGACGTGGAAGATCGGGACGTCGAAGCCCTTGGCGAGGTCCGAGGCCCAGCGGGTGGAGCGCGAGTCGTCCGGGTCGGTGGTGAAGCCGACCTGGTTGTTCTGGATCAGGTGCAGCGCGCCGCCGACGGTGTAGCCGTCGAGCGCCTGCAGGTTGAACGTCTCCGCGACCACGCCCTGGC
>JAXDHL010000593.1:0-8712 GCA_034664525.1 Solirubrobacteraceae bacterium | reverse complement strand
TACCCGGGCGTCGACATCGTGCTGATCGAGCCCGAGCCCGACGACCAGCTGATGTTCGAGACGAGCATCATGAACTACGCCGCCCGGATCGACGTCGCGCGGCACGGCTTCCAGTCGGTGACGATGAAGCTCGCGACCGACTACGAGCGGCTGCGCGAGGTCGCCGGCCGGCACGGCATCGAGATCTCGGCCACGCGCGTGCGCAAGGTCGTCAAGCACTTCGCCGCCGAGCGCGAGAAGACCCGCGCCTGGCGGCGGATCCTGGAGCAGACGACGGGTGCCCTGCTGCGCCAGAGCGCCTCGTCGGAGTAGCCCGCCGCCTACTCGTAGAGCTTCGCGAACAGGTCGGCGTAGACGTCGTAGACGACGTTGCGCTTGACCTTCAGCGTCGGGGTGAGCTCCCCCGTCTCCTGGGAGAGGTCGTGGTCGAGGATCGCGAAGCGCTTGATCTGCTCGACCTGCGCGTAGCGGCCGTTGACCGCGTCGAGCACGCCCTGGATGAGCTCGCGCACCTGCGGGTGGCGGGCCAGCGCGGCGGGTGAGCGGTCCTCGATGCCCTGCTGCTCGGCCCACGGCCCGATCTCCTCGCCGTCGAGCGTGATCAGCGCTACCGGGTAGGGGCGGCGGTCGCCGTACATGATCGCCTGGGAGATCCAGCGCGACTGCTTGAGGTCGTTCTCGAGGTTGGCCGGCGTGAGGTTCTTGCCGCCGGCCGTGATGATGATGTCCTTCTTGCGCCCGGTGATCGTCAGGTAGCCGTCGGCGTCGAGCGAGCCGAGGTCGCCCGTCCGCAGCCAGCCGTCCTCGATCGCGCCGAACGACTTGTCGTCCATCTTGTAGTAGCCGCGGAAGATGTTCGGCCCCTTGATCAGGACCTCGCCGTCGGCGGCGATCCGGATCTGGCAGCCCGGCAGCGCGCGCCCGACCGTCCCGAAGCGGAAGTCGTCCGGCGTCTGGCCGGTGGCCGCCGTCGAGGTCTCCGTCATCCCGTAGCCCTCGAACACCGGCACGCCGGCGGCGTAGAAGAACTCGAGGATCTCCTTGGCGATCGGGGCCGCGCCCGACGTCGCCTGGCGCACGCGACCGCCGAACGCGCCGCGCACGTTGGCGAAGATCTTGGCGTCGAACTGGTCGAACGCCGCCTGCAGCTCGCCAGGGACCGGCCGGCCGGCGCGCTGCAGCTCCCGCACCTGGACGCCGACCTCGGTCGCCTGGCGCACGACGGCCGGCTCGGCGGCGCTGGTGACGAGCGTGTAGATCTTCTCGAAGATCCGCGGCACGCTCGGCAGGTAGGTCGGCCGGACCTCCATCAGCTCGGGCACGATCTGCTTGGTGTCGCCGCCGAAGTAGGCCAGCACCACGCCGAGGTCCATGCAGATGAGCTGGATCAGCAGCGCGTAGGAGTGCGCGAGCGGCAGGTAGAGGTAGACGACGTCGTCGTCGGGGGTCGTCGCGAGGATGCCCTCGGCCTCGACCATCGTGATCATGTCGCGGTAGTTGCCGTGCGTGAGCACGCAGCCCTTCGGCGGCCCGGTCGTGCCCGACGTGTAGATGAAGGTGTAGGGCTGGTCGCGGGTGACCGCGCGGGCGCGCTCGGTCACCTCGGCGGCGTCGCGCCGGCGGCCGCGCTCCCGCAGGGTGTCGACCGCGACGGCGGACTCGTGCGCGCCCGCCGGGTCGATGACGAGGATCTGCTCGAGGTCGGGCAGGCGGTCGCGGACGGCGACGATCTTCGCCACCTGGCTGGCGTCCTCGCAGATGACCATCCGCGATTCGGAGTTGCCGACCACCCATTCGCATTCCTCGGGCGAGTTGGTCGGGTACACGGGGACCACGACCGCGCCCGCGCTCGTGGCCGCGAAATCGCAGTAGGACCATTCCGGCCGGGTCTGGCAGAGAATCGCGATGCGGTCGCCCGGCGCCAGCCCGAGGTCGATCAGGCCGCGAGCGATCTCGGAGACGATCGTCCCGACCTCGCGATAGGTGACGTCCTGCCAGCTCCCGGACCGCTTGTGCCGGACGGCGACCCGGTCCGCGTGGCGCTCGACGGCCAGGCCCATCAGATCGGCGATCGTCTCCGAGCCGGTCGAGCGCTCGACCGGCTGCACGGGGGTGGCGGCTTCCATGTCTCTCCTCTTCAACGGCGGCGCGCCCCGGCGTGGGGCGCGCGGTACTGCATCACATCAGTGCGTTGAGCGGGCTACTCGCGCGCCGGTGCGCGCGGGCGGGGCACTGCCGGCCCCTAGGCCGCCGCGACCTTGACCGTGGTGCCGATCGTCTCCTGCGACTCGCTGAGCTCCGCGAGGAAGAGGGTCTTGTCGATGCGTCCCTGGAAGATCGGAACGCCCATCTCCATGCACTTCTCGATCACCTCACGGCGCTCGAGCCCCGATTCGCGGGCGAGCTCCGTGGGCGTCAGGTGAATCGCCATGACCGAATGTGCCTCCTTATGAGGTTTGCCACGTAGCGGGACGGTAGCAACGGGTCAGGACAGCCTCAACGTCGAATCCGCAACCGGCCCTAAAAGGTTGGTTTCCTAACGGGCCAGGACGTCCGTGATCAGACCGGATTGGGCAGCGGCACCCAGTGGTGCTCGAGCCCGAGCTCGCGCTCCAGCAGCTCGCCCAGGCGGCGCACGCCGAACGTCTCGGTGGCGTAGTGGCCGGCGGCGAGGAAGTGGACCCCGTACTCGGCCGCCTCGCCCATCGTGTGCTCCCGCGGCTCCCCGGTGACGAAGGCGTCGAGCCCGCGGGCGGCGGCCTCGCGCAGCGACGAGGCGGCCGAGCCGGTGACGATGCCGGCCGTCCGGATCGTGTCCGGCCCACCCGGGTGGTGCAGCGGCTCGCGCTCGGTCGCCCGGGCGACCCGCTGCAAGAACTCGCCCAGCGCGATGCCGTCGCCCGGATAGCGGCCGGCGCGGCCGATCGCGCGGCCCTTGAAGTCCCCGAACGGCTCGAGGTCCTCGAGCCCGATCGCCCGGGCGAGCTGGGCGTTGATGCCGAGCTCGGCGTGCGCGACGAGCGGCAGGTGGTAGGCGGCGAGGTTGACCTCGTGCTTGAACAGCGGACGCAGGCGCTCGGCCAGCACCGGGGTCAGCCCGGCCGGGTCGAAGTCCCAGAAGAGCCCGTGGTGGACGAGCACCAGATCGGCGTCGAGCGCGACCGCCCGATCGATCAGCGCTTTTGTGGCTGTAACCCCCGTGACAACCCGGAAAACGGCGTCACGGCCGGGCACCTGGAGGCCGTTGGGCCCGAGATCCGCGAAGCCGCGCGCTTCCAGCAGCTCGTCGAGGCGGGCGATGACGTCGGCGGTCCTGGCCATGGTGCGCGACAGCGTGCCAGACCCCTTGTGCGGGTAGCAGTTGAACGTTACAGTTCAGCGCAGTCGCGTGCCGCACATGGACAAGCGGGGTCCGGTGCGCGTGGTCTGGAGGGACCGAACATGAGCCTGGCAGGGATGATGACGGGGCACGGTTGCGCCGGGGACGTCACGACGACGATCGATCGGCACGACGCGGCGTCCACCGACGAAGCGCTCGTAGCCGCCACGCGGCGCGGGGATGATCGCGCGTTCGAGCAGCTGTACGGGCGCTACCAGCGCCGGATCGCCGTCTACGTGTACGGCATGGTGGGCGACCACGGCCGCGCCGAGGACGTCACGCAGGAGGTCTTCATCTCCGCCCTGCGCCGCATCCGGGCGACCGACCGCCCGATCGCCTTCAAGCCGTGGATCTACGAGATCGCCAAGAACGCGTGCATCGACGCGTTCCGCCGCGCCCGCCGCGCGGAGGAGGTGTCCTTCGACGTCGCCGACGACAACGGCGCGATCGACAGCGCGCGGCTGGCTACGCCCGCCGTCACGCCGGACGCGGCGGTCGACGCCAAGCAGCAGCTCGACGACCTGTGCGGCGCGTTCGGCGGCCTGTCGGACACGCACCATCAGATCCTCGTCCTGCGCGAGCTCGAGGGGCTGTCCTACCGCGAGATCGGCGACCGGCTGGGGATGAGCCGGCCGGCCGTCGAGTCGACGCTGTTCCGCGCCCGTCGCCGGCTGTCGGAGGAGTACGGCGAGCTCGTGAGCGGCGCCCGCTGCCTGGCCGTCCAGCAGCTGCTCGCCGGCGGCGCGTCCGGCATCAGCGCGCGCGACAACCGGCGTCTCGCGCGCCACATCGCCCACTGCCAGCCATGCCGGCGCGAGGCCTACGCCGCCGGCGTGGACACCGCCGGCCTGGCCGCTGCGCTGCGCCGCGTCGCCGCGCTCCTGCCGCTGCCCCTGCCCGCGATGCTGCGCCTGCGCCGCGGTGGGTCGCTGGACCAGCTCACCGGACAGTTGCCCGCCTTCGCCGAGCCCGCAGCCGGCTGGGGCAAGGCCGCGGCCGCGGCGGCGGCCGTGCTCGTTGCCGGGGGGGCCGGCGTCGCCGGCCACGCCGGGTCGGCGGGCACCGCTGCGGCGCACCACGCCGCCAGACCGGTGGCCGCCGCCCACGCCGGCGGCTCGAACCCGGGCGCGATCGCGGCCGCCGCGGCGGCCGCCGGGCACGCCGGCTCCGGCGCCCGCCACGCCCACCCAGCCCACCGCCGGCGGCTCGCCGGCCGGTCCGTCGTCATTCGCGTCCCGGCCGCCGCCGGAGCGCCCAGCGGTGCGCGCAAGCGCTCCTCCGGCCCCGCCGTCGCTCCCGCGCCCGCAGCCACCGGAGCGGTCCCGCCCGCTGCCGCGGCGCCGTCCGCACCGGGTCCGGCGAGCGGCGGTGGCTCCGGAGTCCTGCCCGGCGCGCCGCCCGCGCCGCCCGCGCCGCCGCGCGACAGCGGCCCGCCGGTCCCGACCCAGGCGCAGGACGCGGTCGGCCCGGCTTCGACGACCGTCGACGGCGCGCTGCAGCAGGTCCAGGACACCGCGACGAAGGCCGACGGCGGCGTCGGCGACGCCGTCGGGACCGCGCGCGGCGTGATCGCGCCGCACGCGTAGCGCCGCCCCCGGGTAGCCTGCGCCCGTGGCAGACGACGGCGCGTTCCTCGACTCCCTGATGGAGTCGAGCCTGTACTCGCTCGGGGCGGCGTTCCAGGACGACCACCCCGAGCTCGTCGACGCCGTCATCGGCCAGGCCGAGGCGATCGAGCGCTCCGGCCTGGAGACCTGGGCGGCGGCTCAGGAGGTCCCGCTGGAGAGCGCGTTCCAGACGCTCGTGACCGGTCTCGCGCTGCGCTACTACCGCGCGCTGAGCGGCTGAGCCGAGCCAGGAGCGAGTAGACTTCGCCTCGCATTCGGGGCGTGGCGCAGCCTGGTAGCGCGCGCCGTTCGGGTCGGCGAGGTCCCCGGTTCAAATCCGGGCGCCCCGATGCACGGCGGGGGGTCTGGTTGAGCGCACGGTGCAGCGGGAACGACGGTCGGATGGATCGCCCGAGCCTGCCCGACGGGGTCACCGCGCTGCTGTTCGACGTCGATGGCGTGCTGACGAACACCGCGACCGTGCACGCGAAGGCCTGGAAGCAGACGTTCGACCGCGTGCTCGAGCGGCTCGGCGGCGACCAGCGGCCGTTCGACGCCAGGGAGGACTACGAGGCCTACGTGGATGGCAAGAGCCGGCTCGACGGGGTCCGCGGGTTCCTCGACAGTCGCGGCATCGAGCTGCCCGAGGGCTCCGCCGACGACGCCGCGGACGCGCTGACCGTCCACGGCATCGGCCGCGCCAAGAACGACCTCGTGCTCGAGCTGATCCGCCGCGACGGCGTGGAGGGCTACGACGACGCCGCGGCGTTCGTCCGCGACGCCCGCAAGCACGGCTACAAGACGGCGGTCGTGTCGTCGAGTGCCAATGCCCGCGAGGCGCTGAAGTCGGTCGGCCTGGAGGACTGCTTCGACGCCTGGGTCGACGGCGTGCGGATCGAGCGCGACCACCTGCACGGCAAGCCGGCGCCGGACACGTTCGTCGCCGCCGCCAAGGACCTCGGCGTCGAGCCGGGCGCCGCCGCGGTCTTCGAGGACGCCGAGGCCGGCGTCAAGGCGGGCCACGACGGGGGCTTCGGGCTCGTCGTCGGGGTCGACCGCACCGGCCACGCCGACGAGCTGCGCGAGCACGGCGCCGATGTCGTCGTCGAACGCCTCACCGACGTGGCGCTATGAGCGGCGACGACATCTGGATCATGCGCGAGGCCAAGGTCGACCGCGCGTCACTCGGCCGCTCGGAGTCGCTGTTCGCGCTCGCCAACGGCCACATCGGCCTGCGTGGCACGCTCGACGAGGGCGAGCCGCGCGTCATCAGCGGCACCTACCTCAACGGCGTCTACGAGTCCTACCCGCTCCAGTACGGCGAGCGCGGCTACGGCTTCGCCGAGGACGGCCAGACCGTCGTCGACGTCCCCGACGGCAAGATCGTCCGGCTGATGGTCGAGAACGAGCCGGTCGACATCGAGCGCGGCCGGGTGCACGCCCACGAGCGCACCCTGAACCTGCGCACCGGGCTGCTCGAGCGCGAGCTGGACTGGAGCTCGGCCTACGGCGACCGCATCCGGCTGCGCAGCAAGCGGCTGGTCTCGTTCGTGCAGCGCAGCGTCGCCGCCGTCGTCGTCGAGGTCGAGGCGGTCGACCGGCCGCTGCGCGTCGCGGTGCAGTCGGTCCTCACCGCGAGCGAGGCCGACCGCGGCGGCGGCGACGCCGATCCGCGCGACGGCCGCGACCTCGGCGATGTCCTCGACTCGCGGCTGGCCACCGGCCGCGACCTGCGCGCGATCCTCGGCCACCAGACCAAGCGCAGCAAGATCAGGCTGGCCTCGGGGATGGACCACGTCGTGTCCGGGCCCGACGATGCACGCGTCAAGGCGTGGGTCGAGGCCGACAACGCGCGCACGTCGATCTCCGTCCGGCTCGAGCCGGGCGAGGTCCTGCGCGTCGAGAAGTTCATCGCCTACCACTGGTCGTCGCGCCAGACGGTCGACTGGCTGCGCGACCAGGTCGACACGAGCCTCGAGAACGCGCTCGCCGAGGGCTGGGACGGGCTGGTGGCCCAGCAGAAGCGGTTCCTCGACGACTGGTGGGAGAAGGCCGACATCGAGCTGGACGGCGACGAGCAGATCCAGCAGGCCCTGCGCTTCGCGCTCTTCCACCTGCTGCAGGCGGGCGCGCGCGTCGAGGGTCGCGCGATCGCGGCCAAGGGGCTGACGGGGCCCGGCTATGACGGCCACGCGTTCTGGGACACCGAGGCGTTCGTGCTCCCCGTCCTCACCTACCTCGACTCGCGCTCGGCGCGCGACGCGCTGTGCTGGCGCCACGACACCCTCGACCTCGCCCGCGACCGGGCGCGGATGCTCGGGATGCGCGGCGCGATGCTGCCGTGGCGGACGATCCACGGCGAGGAGTGCTCGGGCTACTGGCCGGCGGGGCTGGCGGCCGTGCACGTCAACGCGGACGTCGCCGACGCGGTGCGCCGCTACGTGCAGGCCACCGGCGACGAGGTGTTCGGGGCCACCGAGGGGCTCGACCTGCTGGTGGAGACCGCCCGGCTGTGGGCCGATCTCGGCGCCTATGACCGCGAGGACCGCTTCCGGCTGGCGGGCGTCACCGGGCCCGACGAGTACTCCGCGCTCGGGGACGACAACGTCTTCACGAACCTGATGGCCCAGCGCAACCTGCGCGCGGCCGCCGACGCCGCGCAGCGCCACGCCAAGCACGCCAAGCGGCTGGACGTCGACGACGAGGAGATCGCCGCGTGGCGGCGCGCGGCCGACGCGATCCACCTCCACTACGACGAGGCCCGCGGCATGCACCCGCAGCACGAGGGCTTCCTCGACTATGGCCTGTGGGACTTCGAGCACACGCCGGCGGACCATTACCCGCTGCTGCTGCACACGTCCTACTTCGAGCTCTACCGCACGCAGGTGGTCAAGCAGGCCGACCTGGTGCTCGCGCTATGGTTCCGCGGCGACGCGTTCAGCGACGAGGAGAAGGCGCGCGACTTCGCCTACTACGAGGGCATCACCGTGCGCGACTCCTCGCTGTCGGCGGCCGCCCAGTCCGTGGTGGCGGCGGAGGTCGGCCACCTCGGCCTCGCGTGGCGCTACTTGCGCGAGGCGGCGCTGGCCGACATCCACGACCTGCACGGCAACACGGTGTCCGGGCTGCACATGGCGTCCCTGGCGGGCGCGGTGCTGTCCGTCACTGCCGGCCTGGGCGGCATGCGCGACCACGGGCCGCACCTGGCCTTCCGGCCCCGGCTGCCGGAGGCGGTGGAGCGCCTGCGCTTCCGGATGCTCTGGCGCGGAACGCGGCTGCGGGTCACGGTCGAGGCAGCCGAGGCGCGCTACGCGACCGAGCACGGCGAGCCGATCACGATCGAGCACTGGGGCGAGCAGCTCGAGGTGGGGGAGGAGGAGGTCGTGCGGGAGATCCCGCCGGCGCCTGAGCTGGAGGAGCCGACCCAGCCCAAGCATCGCGAGCCGCAGGGCTAGCCAAGGGCTCACGGCTCGATGACGTTGCGTGGGTCGGGGCGCTCGCCGTCCGGCGCCTGCGAGTAGTCGCCCCAGGGGCCGTCGCGCTCGGCCACGACGGCGCCGACGCCCTCGCGCTCGGCGAGCTCGATGAAGCGCCGGGCGTCGGGGGTGTTGCGCATCAGGCCGTCGAGCACCGGGCCCAGCAGCTGCGTCGAGTGCAGGCCCATGTTCTCGTAGGCCTGGTTGACCATCAGCTTCATGGCGGCCAGCTGGGAGGACGGGACGCGGG
>JAXDHL010000592.1:0-14329 GCA_034664525.1 Solirubrobacteraceae bacterium | reverse complement strand
GTCTTGCCGTTCGTCGCGGAGAGGACGACGGAGCCCTGCGCCAGCCGCTCGCTCAGCAGCGCGATCGCGTCCGGCTCCACGCGGGTGAGCACCTTGCCCGGCAGCGAAGTCCCCCCGCCGCGGCGGGCGACGCGCGACAGGGCACCGGCGGCGCGCGCCGCGGCGAGACCGGGGCCGAGCCGGTTCACGGCGCCAGCACCCGCAGCGCGCGCGGCACGACGCGGATCGTCGCCGGCAGATCGGCGATCGGATCGCCGTCGGCGAACGCCGTGAACGGGCGGTCGGCGTGGAAGGCGACCTCGCGCGCCTGCAAAAAGGTCAGCGCGGGGTCGGTGACGTGCGTGCCCTTGAACACCTTCGGCAGGCAGGCCAGGAAATGGGCCCGCGAGGACTCGGCGGTCAGCACGACGTCCAGCAGCCCGTCGTCGAGCCGCGCGCCGGGGACGAGCTGCATTCCGCCGCCGAACATCCCGGAGTTGGCCACGGCGACCGAGTAGCCGCGGAACTCGCGCGTCTCGCCGTCGAGCGTGACCGTCCAGTCGGCCGGCCTCCAGGTCCGCAGCGCGCGCAGCGTGCCGTAGACGTAGACCGCGTTCCCGAGGTCCAGCCGCGTGCCGTTGGCGATCACCTGGACGTCGGAGTCGAAGCCCGCGCTGGCGATCCCGAGGTACGTGCGGCCGCCGGCCTGCGCGACATCGACCGTGCGCGTGGAGCCGTCCGCGATCACCCCGACCGCGGCGGCCGGATCGGTGGGGATGCCGAGCTTGCGGGCGAAGTCGTTGCCGCGCCCGCCCGGGACGATCGCGAGCGGGGAATCGGTGCCCTGCAGCTCGCCGGCGACGGCGCCCGTGAGGCCGTCGCCGCCCATCGCCGCCACCGTCTCGCCGGCGGTGCGCGCCTCGCGCGCCACCTCGCGCGCATGCTCCATCGAGCTCGTGCGCTCGACCCGGAAGCGCATCCCGCGGGCGCGCAGGGCGGCCTCCACGTCGGGCAGGCGCTTGGCGGCGCGGCCGCCGCCCGCATGCGGGTTCACGATCAGGCAGACGTCGCGCGGCATTCGGACGGGCAACCCTAGCCCGCGCCCAGGATCAGGTCGCCGAGCGAGGCGGCGGTGAGCGTCGGCTCCGGGCCGTCGCCGAGCGCCTCGCCGACCAGCGCGGCGTCCAGCCCGGCGACAAGCGCGCCGGCGACGTCGGTGTCGCGCCGGTCGCCGATCGCCAGCACGCGGGTGGCGCCGCCGAGGCGGTCCAGCGCGGCCGCGTACAGCGGCGGCTCGGGCTTGCCGACGATCCGGTCGGCGGGCCGGCCCGCCGCCGTCTCGATCGCGGCCAGGATCGCGCCGGTGCCCGGCTCGGGACCGTCCTCGGTGGGAAATGTCGGGTCGCGGCCCGTGGCCAGCAACTCGGCGCCGCGCGCCACCGAGCGGGCCGCGTCGCGCAACTCGGCGTAGCGGAAGTCCCGATGGCCGCCCACGACGACGACGTCGGCGCGGTCGGCGAAGCTCGACCCGTTTGCGATCCGCAGACCGGCGTCGGCGACGTGATCGACAAGCGCCTGCGACCCGACCACGAACGCCGAGCCGCCGTCGCGCTCGCCGGCCAGCAGGTGCTGGACGGCGGCGCCGACGGTCACCACCTCGCCGGGCGAGGCCAGGAACCCCAGCCGCCACAGCTTGCGCACCACCGCCTCGACCGACGGCGCCGGGTCGTTGGTCACGAAGGCGATCGCGACGCCGGCCTCGCGGAGCGCCCGCAGCGCCTCCGGCGCGCGCGGGGTCGGAACATCGCCGACCCACAGGCAGCCGTCGAGGTCGAGCAGGAGGCCGTCGTAGGCACGGATGGCGGGGGAGAGAGTCACGATCGGTGAATATCCTGGCGCGCCATGCCCGCCAGACGCCTCCTGCCGCTCGCGCTGCTGCTCCTCGCGCTCGTCCTCGCCGCCTGTGGGGGCAGCAGCACCACCAAGAAGGAGGCGCAGGCGACGGCGACCTCGACGCCCGCCGCGGCGGCGACCGGCACGCCGGCGGCGAACAGCGACACGGGCTGCCAGCCTGCCAAGCCCTCGAGCGCGAAGAAGCCGAAGCCGTCCAAGCCGACAGGGAAGCTCGACCCCAAGAAGACCTACCTGGCCACGATCGACACGAGCTGCGGCTCCTTCCAGATCACGCTCGCCGTCAAGCAGGCGCCGAAGACCGCCGCCTCGTTCGACTCGCTGGTCAAGCAGGGGTTCTACAACGGGCTGACCTTCCACCGGATCGTGCCGGGCTTCGTGATCCAGGGCGGCGATCCGGCCGGCAACGGCACCGGGGGACCCGGCTACTCGGTCACGGAGGCCCCGCCGTCGAACGTCTCCTACTCGCACGGCACCGTGGCGATGGCCAAGTCCGGCGCCGAGGCGCCCGGCACCTCGGGCTCGCAGTTCTTCGTCGTGACCGCGCCGGACGCGGGCCTGCCGCCCGATTACGCGCTGCTCGGCAAGGTGACCAAGGGGCTCGACGTGGTCGACGCGATCGGCGTCGTGCCGACCCGCTCGGACGAGCAGCCGGTCGACCCCGTCGTCATCAAGTCGATCAAGGTCAGCGCGAAGTAGTGGGTCACGCAAGGCGGGCCGGCAGCGCGCCCTCCAACTCGAGCAGCCGGATCTTGCGCGGCACGCCGCCGCCGTAGTTGCCGATCCCGCCCGTCGAGGGCAGGACGCGGTGACACGGGACCAGGATCGGGATCGGATTGGTCGCACACGCGGTGCCGACCGCGCGCGCGGCCTTCGGGTTGCCGACCCGGGTCGCCAACTCGCCGTAGCGGATCGTCTCCCCGCGGTGGGTGCCCTGCGCGAGCGCCTCGAGCACGGCGCGCCGGAACGGCGAGGCCATCAGGCGCAGGTCGTAGGGCAGCGTGAGCTCGGCGGTCGAACCCTCCTCGAAATAGGCCTGCAGCGCCTCGCGCACCGGCGCCAGCTCACGGTCCGTCCTCAGCACGCGCGGTCCGAGCCCGGCGGCGACGCCGGCCAGCACCCGGTCCTCGGGATCCTCGGCGAACCCGATCCGGACCACGGCGCCGCCCGCGCCGGTGACGACGGTGAGCTTGCCGATCGGCGTGGCGACCGAGGTGAACAGCGCGTCGGCGAGCCCCTCGCGGACCGCCTCGGCCGCGACGGACTCCAGCAGGTGCTCGGGGAGCGGGGTCATGCGGGGATCCTCTGTCGAAGGGTGCGAATCGCGGTCGAGACACGCTGGCGGGCGGCCTCGGGCGAGCAGTCCAGCCGGGCCGCGATGACGTCGTACTCCAGGTCGTCGACGAAGCGCAGCCGCAGCGCGTCGCGGGCGGGCACGGACAGCCCGCCGATCAGGTCCTCGAAGCCGTCCACCGCCTCGGGATCCTCGACCGCCACGCCGGCGCCAGGATCCGGGTCGGGGACCTCGCGCCGGCGAGCGCGGTGGGCGTCGATCGCGCAGTTGGTGACGATCCGGTACAGCCACGCCCGCAGGTGGTCGGCGTGGCGCAGCCGCGGATAGGCGCGCAGCGCCCGCAGCAGCGCGTCCTGCACGACATCCTCGGCCTGGTCGGCATCGGTCAGCCGGTGCGCGTGGTCGAGCAACTCGTCGCCGTGGGCTTCCACGAGCGACCAGAACGGCGGCAGGACGACGGCGGCGGAGGGCATCCAGAGGTGCAACGGACGAGGCCCGCCCGATGTGAGCGAGGCTACGCCTCGAAGAAGACGAGCTGCCCGTCCGACCCGGCCCGGCGCATCCCCGAGCGCTCGAAGACCTGGAGCCCGCGCGTGTTGGTCGCCGCGGTCTCGGCGAGCACGCGGGTCACGCCCGGCTGCCGCTTGGCCCACGCGATCATCGCGCTCAGCGCCTCGGCCGCGTAGCCCTGGCCGCGCTCGGAGTCCACGATCGAGAACGCGATGTTGACCCGCCCCTGGGGGTCGGGGCCGCCGAGGCCGAAGCCGCAGCCGCCGACGGCCACGCCGTCAGAGCGGCGGATCACCTGGTAGGCGGTCCAGGGCCGCAGGTCACGACCCTCGGCCTCCGCGGTGACCACCAGGCCGGCCGCCACCAGCGTCGCGTCCGTCGGGTAGTCGGGTGCCCAGCGGTGCTCCACCGGGCGCTGCCCGTGGACCATCGCGTCCGCCTCCTCCAGCGACAGGGGGACGATCTGGAGGCGTGGCGTGTCGATGCCATCCATCGCGGGGGTCAAGGCCATGGGATGACCCGACCCTAACCCTGTCGGGCATGCCCGAACGGGCACACTGCCACTCGCCGGACGGTCCGTTGGTCAGGCGGTCTCGACGCCGGCGGCGTCCTGCAGCCCGAGGTCGGTGATCGCGGCGTCGCGCAGCTTGAACTTCTGCACCTTGCCGGTCACGGTCATCGGGAACTCGTCGACGAGGAGCACGTAGCGCGGCACCTTGTAATGCGCGATCCGGCCGCGGCAGAACTCGCGCAGCGCCTCGCCTTCGAGCGTCGCGCCCTCGCGCGCGATGACGAACGCCGCGGCCTCCTCGCCGTAGCGCTCGTCGGGCACGCCGACCACCTGCACGTCGGCCACGTCGGCGTGGGTGTAGAGGTACTCCTCGATCTCGCGCGGATAGACGTTCTCGCCGCCGCGGATGATCATGTCCTTCGAGCGGCCGACGATCTTCACGTAGCCCTCGTCGTCCATCGTGGCGAGGTCGCCGGTGTGCATCCAGCCGGCGCCGTCGATCGCGTCGGCGGTCTTCTCGGGCTCGTTCCAGTAGCCGAGCATCACCGAATAGGCGCGCGTGCACAGCTCACCCGGCTCGCCGCGCTCGACCACGGCTCCCGTGCCGGGATCGATGACCTTGACCTCGACGTGCGGGTGCACCTGGCCGACCGTGGCGACCCGGCGGTCGAGCTCGTCGTCGGCGCCCGTCTGGGTGGACACCGGCGAGGTCTCCGTCATGCCGTAGCAGATGGTCACGTCCTCCATGTGCATGCGGTCGATCACCTTGCCCATGACCTCGACGGGGCACGGGGAGCCGGCCATGATCCCCGTCCGCAACGAGGACAGGTCGAACGAGTCGAAGTCCGGGTGGGCGAGCTCGGCGATGAACATCGTGGGCACGCCGTACAGCGAGGTGCAGCGCTCGTCCTGGACGGCACGCAGCGTCGCCTCGGGGTCGAACGCCGGCGCCGGGACCACCATGCACGCGCCGTGCGTCGTGCAGCCGAGGTTGCCCATGACCATGCCGAAGCAGTGGTAGAAGGGCACCGGGATGCAGACGCGGTCCTCGGGCGTGTAGCCGCAGCCCTCACCGACGAAGAAGCCGTTGTTGAGGATGTTGTGATGGGAGAGCGTGGCGCCCTTCGGGAACCCGGTGGTGCCGCTCGTGTACTGGAGGTTGATCGGGTCGTCGAACTGCAGCGCCGCGGGCAGGGCGATGTCCTCGGTGCCGCCGGCCAGCAGCTCGTCCCAGTCGCCGGTCTCGGTGAACACCACCCGTTCGAGCCCCTCGCAGCGCGGGCGGACCTCGTCGATCATGGCGCGGTAGTCGGAGCTCTTGAATGCCGGCGCGGCGACCAGCAGCCGGCAGCCGGACTGGTCGAGCACGTACTCGAGCTCGGACGTCCGGTAGGCCGGGTTGATGTTGACGAGGATGACGCCCGCCTTGGCGGAGCCGTACTGCACGAGCGTCCACTCGGCGCAGTTCGGTGCCCAGATGCCCATCCGGTCCCCGGGCTCCAGACCGGCGGCCACGAGGGCCCGCGCGACGCGGTCCACGCGCTGGGCCAGCTCGGCGTAGGTCCAGCGGATGTCCTGGTGGGCGACCACCAGCGCCTCGCGGCCGCCGTGCTCGGCGACCGTGCGGTCGAGGTTCGCGCCGATCGTCTCGCCGAGCAGCGGCGTCGTGGACGTGCCGTGCGCGTACGAGAGCATCATCTCGGTCAGCCCGCGCGTTGCGCGGCGGCCTTCTCCCGCGCTTCCCGTTGCTTGCGCCGGCCGCGGAAGGCCAGCACGCCGAGCACGACCACGACGAGCACGAAGCCGTAGAAGATCGCGATCCCCGAGTCGACGCCGCCGAACGGCAGGGCGATCAGGTTCACGATTCCCCAGCCGAGCGCGAGCAGCGCGATGATGATCGCGATCACCAGGAGGAAGCCGGCCGCGCGCCGCCACAGCGGGGCGCTGCCGCCCGGGGCGATCAGGCCCATGAAGCGCAGTGCGAGCAGCTGGCGGTTGCTGGGCGGCGTCTGGCCCAGGCGCTCGGCGGCGGCGCGCAGGTCGTCCGGCCGGCGCTCGGCGAGCGCCAGCGACGCCTCCGCCATCCGCCGCAGCTGCAGGCGCTCCTGCGGGCGGGCGGCGGCGATCGCGGCCCGGAAATGCTCGCGCGAGGCCTTCGCGTCGTAGCGCTCGGCGGCGCGGGCGCCGAGGATCGCCTGGGCGGCCGAGCGGTAGCGCGTCTCGGCCAGCAGCTCCTCGTCGGACTTCGTCTCGAGGCGCTGCATGGCCGCCATCGCCGACTTGCTCTCGATGCGGACCTGACGCTGCTTCGGCGGCACGCTCGGCAGTGTACGTCAGGCGCGGCGGCGGAAGCCGATCGGTTCCGGCGCCGGGTCCAGCGGGGACACGGCGAGGCCGGTGCGCGGGAACGCGTCCTGGTCCCAGCCCTTCGGCGCGACGTCGTTCGGGCCGTCGGGATGGAAGATCGCGGCCAGCAGCTGGATCTGCCCGCGCCCGGGCCCGAGCTCGGACTGGCCGCCGCCGTACAGCGTGATCCCCTCCGCCGCGGCGAAGTCGTAGAAGTCGAACAGCCGCGCCAGCGTGCCGAACCGCGAGGGCTTGCAGTTGCAGCCCTTGATCGGGTGCGCGAGGTTGCGCACGTCGTCGACCGAGTGGATCGGCGCGTCCCAGGTGATCCGGTCGCGGTGGGGCTCGAGCACGGCGTCGGCGCTCGCGTCGGTCAGGTCGGGGTCCTCGAGCCAGGCGTCCGGGAACGCCTCGGCACAGACGCGGTAGATCTCGGGGACGGTGGCGACGTCGACGGGCGTGCCCTTGTAGGCGCCCTTGAAGTCGATCACCTCCACGGCGCCGGTCTGCTGCAGCGCGGCGATCAGCGTGCCGTCCCACTCGGGCGCGTAGTCGAGCTTGTAGCGCACGTCCCCGTAGGCCTCGATGCGGTCGAGCACGGGCTGCGCGCTCGGGGGCTCGCCGAGCCGCAGGGAGACGGCGAAGCGCAGCGGGACGGCGTCGCGATCGAGCAGCCTGTGCAGCGACGTGCCCGCCTGGCGCAGCGCGAGGTCGAGCGCGGCGGACTCGATCGCCCACGTGCGGTACTCCTGGTAGGCCGGGAAGCTCGGCGACCCGTTGAAGAGGTCGAGCGTCGCCAGGTGGGCGCTGAAGGAGTCGAGCGTCCAGTCTCCCGCGAGCTCGAGCCGCGGCCCGGCCTCCTGCTGGCGCTGCTGGTCGTCCGGGTCGTAGGTGACGTCCTCGCCCATGCCCTCCTCGCCGGCGCCGGCGAGGTGGAAGACCGTGGTCCGGCGGGTGAAGAGCGGGGAGGGGCGCTCGAGCGCCTCCAGCGCATAGCCGTCGATCCGCAGCGGCAGGTCGGCGAGGCGGTCGTAGGTGCGGGTCACGCCGGGCAGCATCTCAAATGGACGCCGTCGCCCCGGATACCCTCGCTTGGCCTGTGACGCAGACCTTGCGCTTCCTGCTGGTGCTCGAGGGGCTCGGGCTCGCCGCGCTCCCGCTGACCGCCAGGGCGCTCGGGCGCCTGCCCGGGGCGGGGCTCGGGCTGAGCAAGGTGCTGGGCCTGCTGCTGCTGAGCTGGCTGGTGTGGATCCTCGGCTCGCTCAGGGTCCCGAACGGGCTGTCGCTGGTGATCGGCTGCTGCGTCGGGCTCGCCGGCGCCGGCGCGCTCGTGCACTTCCGCGGGAAGCCGCTCGCGCCGGACCCGTTCCGCCGCCGGCTGTGGATCCGCGCCGAGCTGCTGTTCCTCGTCGCGTTCGGGGTCGGCGCCCTCTACGCGTCGTTCTCGCCCGACACGTGGGGGACCGAGAAGCCGATGGACATGGCGCTCATCAACGCCACGAACACCAGCTCCTCGTTCCCGCCGCACGACCCGTGGATGTCGGGCGAGCGGGTCAACTACTACTACCTCGGCCACCTGATGCTGGCGCTCCTGGTGCGGCTCACGAACGTCGAGCCGACGCAGGGCTACAACCTCGCGCTGGCGACGGTGTTCGCGCTGTGCGTGACCGCGACGTTCACGGTCGCCTCGACGATCGCCGAGACCGCGCGCCGCCAGGGGGCGCCGGTGCGCTCGCCGCTCGTCGCCGGCGCGGCGGCGGTCGTCCTACTGGTGCTGATGGGCAACCTGCGCGCGGGCTGGGACGTGCTGCACCTGCACGGGCCGCTGACGGGCTACGACTGGTTCAGCGCCTCGCGCGTGATCCCGAACACGATCAACGAGTTCCCGAACTTCTCGTTCACGGTCGGGGACCTGCACGCGCACCTGCTCGCGGTCCCGTTGACGCTGCTGGCGCTGGCGTTCATCGCCCAGGCCGGCGCGTACGGGCCGCCGGGGTTCCTGCGGGCGCGCGGCTGGTGGGAGACGTTCTGCGCCGCGCTGTCGCTGGGGATCCTGTACGCCGTCAACTCGTGGTCGTGGCCGGTGATGGTCGGGCTGTTCGGGCTCTGCGTCGTCGTGTGGGTGACGGGCCGGGATGCGGTGAGGCGCCGCAAGCGGGCGCTGCTGTGGGCGGCGGTCGTGATCGCGCTCGGGATCGTGCTGATCCTCCCGTTCATCGTGCACTTCGACCCGAACGCGCGCGGGTTCGCGCTGGTCAAGGTCGACCAGCGCGAGACGTTCTCGAAGTTCATCGGCCACCACCTGGTGATCGAGGGCGTGCTGTTGTGGCTGCTGGTCGCGCCGCTGGCCGGCCGCGTGCGCGCGGCGCGCCACCGCTGGCGGGTCGTGGTGTGGGGGCTGGCGCTCGCGGTCGTCGCCCTGTCGTTGCTGGCGGGCGACCGGCTGGCCGGCGCGGCGATCTTCGTGGCGCTGTCGTTCCTGGCGCTCGACGCCGCGCTGTCGCGCTCGCTGTCGGCATCCGAGCGGCTGCTGTGGGCGATCTTCGCGACCGGGCTGGCCTGCATCGCCGGACCGGAGATCCTGATCATCCGCGACGACTTCGCGGACACGCGCTACATCCGCATGAACACCGTCTTCAAGATGGGCTACCAGGCGTGGATCCTGCTCTCGATCGGCGGGGCGGTCGCGCTGGCGATGGGGCGCACGTGGCTCCCGCGCGTGCCGCGGATCGCCTGGCAGGTGGTGGCGGCCGGGCTCGTCGCCGTGTCGCTCGCGTTCACCGTCGGCGGCGCCTATGCCCGCAAGCAGGGCTTCTCCGACGGCCCGCGGCTCGACGGCCGCCGCTGGCTGGCGCGCATGGCGCCCGGCGACGTGGAGGCGATCGACTGGATGCGCGCGCACACCGCGGGCAACGCGACCGTGCTCGAGGCCTTCGGCGGCGACTACGCCGACTTCGGCAACGCGCGCATCTCGACGTACACCGGGCGTCCGGCCGTCATCGGCTGGCAGGGTCACGAGATCCAGTGGAGCCACGACCTCGGCACGCGCGCGCAGGACGTCGAGGCGATGTACAAGGGCAGCGACCCGGCGGCGGTCAAGGCGCTGCTGGACCGCTACCGCGTCCGCTACGCGGTGATCGGGCCGCTCGAGCGCACGACCTACGGCAGCGCCGCGGCGCTCGCCTCGCTCGGGCGCAAGGTGTTCGACCGCGCGGGCACGGCCGTCTACCGCTACACGCCGCCGCCCGTCCGGCGCCCGCCGCGCAAGCCCCCGGAGCGCCGGCCGCCGGCGCTCGGCCGCTAGCCGGCCGCGTTCAGGGCGTCGCGGCGGACGTAGATCCACTCGGGCATGCCGCCCGTCGGGTTCCACGTCTTGCGGTCGATCAGGTACTTCTCCCACGCCGACAGGGAGAACTTCTTGCTCCAGTCGCGCACCCACCAGACGCGGAAGCGGAACTCGCGGCCCTGGTACGCGGCGAGGTCGGGCAGCAGCTTGGCCCGTGCCTGCTCGGTCATGATCAGCACCTGCGTGCTGGGCACGTAGTTCGGTGTCGTCATGTCGATGTAGCCGACCGGCAGGTGGCGGAAGTACCAGGCGTAGGGGAACGTCGCCCCCTGGCCGGCGTCGACGGTGATGCTGATCGGCTTGCCGGTGCGGCGCTCGAGCGCCCGGTTGAGCGCCAGCACGCGCTCGGCCTCGCGCTTGACGTCGGTCGAGGACTGGGTCGAGACCAGCAGCTCGCGCGGGTTGGCGCCGTGCTCGGCGTTGACGAGGAACGACGCGTACGCCATGTAGGCGACGCAGGCGGCGATCACCAGCCCGGCGGCCAGCTGCTGGATCCGCGCCCGCCCGACCACGAGCGCCTGGACGCCGATGCCGGCCAGCAGGATCAGCGGCAGCAGCGGGTGCATCGCCAGCCAGGCGAAGCGCTCGGACGCCCACGAGTAGACGGCCAGCGAGACCACGAAGTCCCAGATCAGGAACAGCCGGAAGGTCGTCGGATGGCGGAGCGAGTACACGATGCCGACGCCGCCGAGCAGCAGCACCGGCCACTCCTCGCCGAACAGGACCGCGAGATAGAAGTACCAGGGCTCGCCGCCGCGATTCTGGGGCTGCTGGTTGAGCCAGTAGTCGAGGCCGTCGTGGATGCCGGCCCAGAGCCCGCCCGGCTGGGTCAGGAAGACCGTGAACAACACGGCGAAGACGATCCAGAACACCGCCAGCGCGTAGCCCCAGGCGGCCGGGCCGACGCTGCGCACCGCCTTGACGATCTCGCCGTCGCGGAAGCCGCCCGCGATCCGCGTCTGGATCGGGATCGCCAGGCACAGGAACGTGAACAGCACGAACCCGGTGATGAACGTCGACTCCTTGGTCGCGAACGAGAGCGCCAGCAGCGCGGCCATGATCGACGGCCCGGCGGGCCGCGGGCGGTCGAGGAAGCGGAACAGCGCGACGATCAGGCCGAGCGTGATCGCGGCGATGTAGATGTCCTCGCGGGCGAAGCGCGAGAAGTACAGGTAGGTCGGGCCGATGGCCAGGGCGACCCCGGCGGCGAGCGCGGCGACCCGGCCGAGCTGGCGCCGCAGCAGGTACGGCAGCGCGACGGCGATCGTCCCCATATAGGCGGGCGCCAGGCGCGCCGTGAAGTTCGAGTCGCCGAACAGCTCGAAGTTCAGCGCCGTCAGATAGAAGCGCAGCGGGCCGTGCAGGATCGGCTGGTACTGGTAGTCGCCGTGGTCGTAGAAGACCCAGCTGAAGTACGCGTCCTGGCTCTCGTCGTGGTGGAACGGCCGGGCGCCGAGGTCCCACACGCGCAGCACGATCGCGATCACGATCAGGCCGGCCCAGATCGCCAGCTCGGCCCGCGGGCGGTCCGCCAGCCAGGTCGCGAGGCGGCGGACAGGGCCAGGACGGGCGTGCGCGGCGTCGGGCGCGGGAGCGGGCGGGGTGGTGAGCTCCGTCATCTCTGCTGGGCCTCGGCGCGAGCGCGCCGCAGCTTCGAGATCCCACCGTAGCGGGCGGCGAGCAGGACCAGCCCTGCGACCGTGATCGGGATCTGCAGCACGAAGCGCAGGATCAGCAGATAGGAGACCGCCAGCGCGTTCGAGCCGCCGATCGCCTTGATGCCGACGATCGTCGCCGTGTCCTGCGTGCCGGCGTAGGCGGGGCCGGACGGGATCAGGCTGAAGACGCTGGCCAGCGCCACCAGGTACAGCCCCTCCAGGAGGTTCATGTCGAAGCCGGCGGCGGCGCCGACCGTCATCCACACGAACGTCTCGAGCAGCCAGATCAGGCCCGTCATGCCGACGAGGCCGACGCCATGGGCGCTCAGCAGGGCGAACGTCGAGGTGAGCATCGGCCCGATCAGCTCGCGCATCCGCTGGTTGCGGCGCAGCACGAACACCGCCCCGGCCAGCGCGAGCAGGCCCGCCAGCGTGACCACGGCGATCAGCTCGAGCCGGCCGGTCGCCACCTCGCCGAGGATCCCGTACCCGACGACCAGGAACAGCACGACGACCCACACGACGTCGAGGATGCGCTCGGCCAGCAGCGTGCCGACGACGGTGCGACGGCTGACCGCGGCCAGCGGTGCCATCAGGACGACCCGCACGGCATCGCCCGCGCGCGCGGGGAGGATGTTGTTGCCGGTGTAGCCGATGACGGTCAGGGCGTACGAATCGGTGCGCCGCGGCGTGCCGCCGTCATGGACCAGCAGGCGATGCCAGCGCTCGGCCCGCACGCCGGTGTTGAGCGCGTACAGCGCGACGGCGGCGATCAGCGCGAGCCATTCGCCCGACGTGTCGGGAAACTTCGGGGCGGGCTGATGTGCCGCCCACCAGACGACGCCGGCGAGGCACACGACGCTGACCGCGATGCCGATGAAGGAGAGGCGGCCACGCACGACGCGGCGAGGGTATCGGGCATGCTTGACGCCGTGAGTCGTCTCCTCGAGCTGGTGTGCGGCGACGAGCCGGCCGCCTGGTCACGGCTCGGCTTCGCGATCACCGACGGCGAGCTGGTGCGACTCGGTCCGGTCACCGTCCGGCTGACCGGCGCCGGCGGCGGGCTGCGCGGCTGGACGCTCGACGGCGACGGCGGACCGGCGAAGCTCGACGGCATCGCCACCACCTGGTCGGCCGGAGCGGGCGACGCCGCCGTCGCGCCCGTCCATCCCAACGGCGCGTCGGAGCTCGACCACGTGGTGGTCATGACGGGCTCGCGCGACCGGACGGCGGCGGCGCTGACAGATGCCGGTGGTGACGAACGCCGGCGGGTCGGGCCGCCGGTGGTGCCGGTGCCGATGGCGTTCGTGCGGCTGGGGGAGACGATCGTGGAGGTGGCCGAGGCCGGTGGGCCTGCGCGCCTGTGGGGCCTCGTCGCCGTCGTGCCCGGCTTCGAGAACCTCGACGGAACACTGGTCGGCGACCCCCGCGGCGCGGTGCAGCCGGGCCGGTGGATCGCCACCGTGCGGCGCGCCGCCGGGCTCGGGACCGAGCTCGCGTTCATGTCGCCGCGGGTTCGAGCCCGCTAGCGGATCGGCTCGACAATCGCCGCCGCGGTCGGTAGTTTGCCGAACACGATGCTCTGCCTCGTCCCCTTCAACGCCGATCGCATCAAGCCCGTGCACGCGGGTGTCTCGGCGCGCCTGGGGTTCGACCTCGGCATGACCCCGACGCAGCCGCAGGCCGCGACCTAACCGGACGGAGCGCACCATGACCCCGTCCGTGAAATTCGCGGGCGGGCGCCGGGTGACGCGCTGGACCTGCGAATCGATCATCGAGAAGATCGCCGAGTGGCACGCCCTCCACGGTGAGGCGCCGTGCTCGGCCGACTGGAACCCGTCGCTGGCGCGCTGGCGCGCGCAGGAGTGGCGCGTCGAGCGCTACTACGCGGGCCAGTGGCCGTCCACGAACGCCGTCAAGCGGGCGTTCGGCGGCTCGTTCGACGCCGCGGTCCGCGCGGCCGGCCTCGAGCCGGCGCGCCCGGGCCCGCGCCGTAAGGCGGGCGCCGCCCGTCCGGCCGTGCCGCAACGTGCCCCGTCGGCCCCGCGGCCGTCGGCCCCTGCGCGTGCGCCGGAGCCGGCACCCGCGCTCGACGTCCGCGCCCTGGAGCGCCGCCTGGCGGCGGCCGAGGCGCGCGCCGAGCGGGCGGAGGGCCGGCTGCACGAGGCGCGCAAGCGGGCGCGGCTGGCCAACGACCGGGCATCGCGCGCGAAGCGCACGCGCGACCGCGCGCTGGACGAGGCCGACGCGCGGGTGCGCGCGGCGCTCGACCAGGCCGACGCGGCGGCCCGCGACGCGGAGGCGCTGCGGCGGACGTCGAGCGCCTCCGGCGACGGCCCGGCCGGTCCGGCCCCGCTCGGGCTCGCGCTGCGCGAACTGGCCTCCGCCCGCTCCAGCGGCGACCGCCACGGGCTGCGCCGCGCGCTCGGCGAGGTCGCGGCCACCGCGCTGCGCTGGCGCGATCGCCTGTGAGCCATTGGCGTCTCGAGGGGGCTGGAGCCCCCGCGAGACGCCATCAGCCCGGGTTGGCGGCCTTCCAGGCCCGGTATTTGTCGCGCAGGCACGCGCCGCACGGGCGGTAGCCGGCGGCGATCGCGGTCGCCTCGTCGGCGAAGAACACGCGGTGGCGGGTGTGGCCGAGCCGGGCGTTGCGGACGCCGACGCCGCAGTCGAGCCGCCCGTAGACCTTCGTGCGCGCGTGGCCGCCGAGCGCGCCCGGCGTCTCGGAGGCGTACTTCACCCGGTCGGCGCCGAGCAGCGTGTACGTCATGCGG
>JAXDHL010000591.1:0-5802 GCA_034664525.1 Solirubrobacteraceae bacterium | reverse complement strand
GCGAGCTCCCCGAACGGGGCGACGAAGATGCCGCGGCGCGCGCTCAACCCGCGGTGACGCCGTCGACCCGCGAGTGGATCGGACCGGACGCCTGGGCGAGCCGGCCGCCGCCACGGCCGGCGCGCAGCGCCAGGATCTCGCCGAGCACGGCGATCGCGGTCTCCGACGGCGTGCGTGCACCGACGTCGAGTCCGCACGGCGAGCTGATGCGGCGCAGGTCGTCCTCGGTGGCGCCCGCCTCGCGCAGGCGCTCCGTGCGGTCCTCGTGGGTGCGGCGCGACCCGAGCGCGCCGATGTAGCCGGCGTGCGTGCCGACCGCGCCGAGCAGCGCCGGCTCATCGAACTTCGCGTCGTGGGTGAAGACGAGCACGGCGTCGCGCGGTCCGAGCTCCTGGCCGTCGAGGTAGGCGTCGGGCCACGAGACCACGACCTCGGCGTGCGCGGAGAAGCGCGGCGACGCGGCGAACGTCTGGCGGGCGTCGACGATGGTCACCCGGTAGCCGATCTCGGTCGCCATGCGCGCGAGCGCGGCGGAGAAGTCGATCGCGCCGAAGATGACCATTCGCGGCGGCGTGGCGAACGCGTGGATGGCGACCCGGAGGTCCTCGCCCATGGTCTCGCCCTTGGCGGAGTAGCGGCGGATCGCCGAGCGGCCCTCGTCCAGGAAGCCGCGGGCGTCGCGCGCCACCGAGGTCTGCAGCAGATCGGTGTGGCCGAGCGTGCCGGTCACCGCCGTCTCCGAGACGGCGATCGTCCCGCCGGCCCCGGGGCCGTCGAGCAGCGTGGCCAGCGCGACGGGGCGCTCGGCGGCGATCGCGTCGCGGACCGCCTCCAGCACCTCGCGGTCGCGCTCACCCAGCTCGGCGACGAAGATCCGCACGGTCCCGCCGCACATCAGCCCGACGCCGACCGCCTGCTCGTCGCTGATCCCGTAGGTCGCCACGCGCGGCGGCGCGCCCGCGAGGATCCCGAACGCCTCCTCGACCAGCGCGCCCTCGACGCAGCCGCCGGTGACCGAGCCCTCGACGCGGCCGCTGTCGTCGACGAGCATCTGCGCGCCCGGGTCCAGCGGGGCGGAGCCGAGCGTCTCCACGAGCGTGGCCGCGACCACCCGCCGGCCCTCGCCGAGCCACTCGAGCGCAACCTGCATCGAACGCGGGACCATCTCGCCGGAGCTCCTCTCTGTCACACGACGGCGGCGACGCGGCCGCCTTCCCCGAAGAGATGCTCGCACACGTGCGCGAGGCCCTCGAGGTCATGCACGTCCCCGGGGAGCTGGGGGACCGAGACGACCGGCGGATCGCCGAGCGCCAGGCGCAGCTTGGCCAGGCCGGCGGCGTCGCGGGTCGCCAGCGTCGCCGCCTCCACCGCCGTGCGCGCGACGCGGCGCGCGAGGTCTGCGCCGAGGTCCTCGGTGAGCGACTCGGCGAGGTCGCTCCCGGCCGGCGGCGCGACCTGGCGCACGCGGTTGACGATGAGCCCGCCGAACGGCAGCGACTGCTCGCGCAGGCGCTGGTGGAAGAAGATCGTCTCCTCGACCGGGTCACGCTCGAGCGAGGACACGAGCAGGAACGTCGTGGCGGGGTCGCCGAGCAGCGCCTTGACGTGGCGGCCGCGGTCGGCCAGCTCGTCGATCATCCCGCCCATCGAGCGGAAGAACACCGACAGGTCGTCGAGCAGGTCGACGCCGGTGACCCGCCGCAGCAGCGAGAAGACGACGCCGGTGCCGGCGCCCAGCACCTTGCCGCCGATGCCGGCCGGGCGCAGGAACATGCGGATCGCGCGGCCCTGGAGGAAGCCGGTCAGGCGGTCCGGCGCGTCGAGGAAGTCGAGCGCGTTGCGGCTCGGCGGGGTGTCGAGCACGATCAGGTCGAAATCGCCGTCGCGGTCGAGCTCGTAGAGCTTGGCGATCGCGGTGAACTCCTGCGAGCCGGCCACGGCGCTCGAGAGCTCCTGGTAGATGCGGTTGCCCAGGACGTCGTCGCGCGCGCGATCGTTGGGGGCGACGCGTGCGATCAGCTCGTCGAACGTGCGCTTGGAGTCGAGCATCAGCGCCCACAGCTCGCCGCGGATCTCCATCCCGTGGGGCGCGAACAGGGCGGGATCGACCAGGTGGGGCTCGTTGCCGAGGCGCTCGAGCCCGAGCGCGTTGGCGAGCCGCCGGGCCGGATCGATCGTGACGACGGCGACCTTCAGCCCGCGCGCGGCCATGCCCGCGCCGATCGCGGCGGACGCGGTGGTCTTCCCGACGCCGCCGGGGCCGCCGCAGATCGCGATCCGCCGGCCCGCGAGCAGCTGGTCGACGGCGGTCAGATCAGGCCCTCGCGCACGGCGAAGGCCACGGCCTGGGAGCGGCTGCGCGCGTTCAGCTTGGTCACGACGTCATGGAGGATGTTCTTCACGGTCCGCTCGGAGTAGCAGAGTCGCTCGGCCACCTCGCGGGTCGGATGTCCGTCAGCGATCAGTCCGAGCACCTGCTGCTCGCGCTCGCTGAGCCGCGCCGGGGCCGCCCCGCCGTCGAGATTGTCCGGGTTGAGGTTGCGGAGCAACCTCGCCAGCACATCGGCCGCAACCACGCCGGTGCCGCTGGCGGCCGCGCGCACGGCGGCCCCGAGGGACTCGGGGGTCAGCGTGTCCTTGCCCAGGACGCCGACCGCGCCGGCCTGCATCCCGGCCAGCACGGCCTCCTCGGTGACCTTGGAGGTGCAGACGACGACCTTGGCCGATGTGGTCTCCGCCACCGCGCGCACGAGGTCCAGGCCGCCGTCGATGGCGGTGTCCACCAGCACGACGTCGGATTCGAAGATCTGCCCGTGCGCCCACGCCTCGCGCACGCTGCCGGCGTGGCCGACGGCACCGACGCCGTCGAGCAACTCGAGCGACGCGGCGAGGCCCCGACGGTAAATGGAGTGGGGATCGACGACGAAGACCAGCATGACCGTTGCCATCATCCGATGGCATCGCGATACTACGCACGACCGGAGCGCCGAGACAAGGGTTCCGCGCGAGGGTCACGGTTCGGATGCGATACAGCGACGGAGGATTCGGGCGCCGTGCCTGACGTTACGAAGACGGTCGGGCGCTATGAGGTGCTCAACGAGCTCGGACGGGGCGGGATGGCGCTCGTCTATCTCGCGCGTCAGACGGACCTCGATCGCTATGTCGCGCTCAAGGAGCTCGGCGCGTTCCACGCCTCGGATCCGTCGTTCGCGCAGCGGTTCCTGCGCGAGTCGCGCGTGGCCGGGTCGCTCTCGCACCCGAACATCGTCACCGTCCACGACTACTTCGAGCACGACGGCACGCCGTACATCGCCATGGAGTACGTCGAGCGCGGATCGCTGCGGCCGTACGTCGGGCAGATGGACCTCGCGCAGATCGGCGGCGTGCTCGAGGGGCTGCTGGCCGGCCTAGCCGCAGCGGAGGCGCACGGGATCGTGCACCGCGACCTCAAGCCCGAGAACCTGATGGTCACGTCCGACGGGCGGGTGAAGATCGCCGACTTCGGGATCGCGAAGGCGACCACCCGGATGCAGACCGGCGCGTTTTTGACCGCGACGGGCACGACGGTCGGCACCCCCACCTACATGGCGCCGGAGCAGGCGATGGCGCAGGAGGTCGGGCCCTGGACGGACATCTACTCGGTCGGCTGCATGGCGTACGAGATGTTCACCGGGCGCGTGCCGTTCCACGACTCCGAGGCGCCGATGGCGATCCTGCTGCGGCACGTCAACGAGCAGATCCCGGCCGCGTCGTCGGTGTCGGACACCGACGACGAGGTCTCGGAGTGGATCGACCGGATGCTCGTCAAGGACCCGAAGGCGCGCACGCAGTCGGCGGGCGAGGCGTGGGACGACTTCGAGGAGCTGATCATCGGGCGCCTGGGGCCGCGCTGGCGCCGGGCGGCGCGCCTGGGCACCGAGCCGGGCGAGACCTCCGCCGGCCCGTCGACGATGACGCCCAAGCCGCTGACGCCGGCACCGTTCGAGGGCGCGCCCGACAACTCCAACGGCGGCGACGAGTTCCAGTCCTTCGCGTGGGGGCAGTCGGCGGCGCCGCCCGGCCCGGCGACCCCTCCGCCGTCGGAGGCCGTCCCGCTCCCGCCGGAGCCGGTGGTCGGCCCGCCCACGCCGGTGCCGCCGAGCGAGGCCGTGCCGCCGCCCCCGCCGCCCCTCGCGCCCCCCGCGGCCGCCGAGCCGGCGTTCGAGACCTTCATCGCGCCCGAGTCCCCGCGCCCGCCGGTCGCCGACTCGCCGCTCGCGGCGCCGCCACCGGATCCGGCCCCGGCGCCCCCGCCACCGCCGGCGCCGCCCGTCCGTGAGCCGGCCCCGGAGCCGGCCGCCGCCCCGCCGCCGCCGCCCGCGCCCGTGCCGCCGGCCCCCGAGCCTCCCGCTCGGGAGCCCGTGGCCGAACCCGCCGCGACGGTGATGCCGGCGTCCGTCGACCCGCCGAGGGCCGAGCCGGCCGCCGAGCGCCGGGAGCCCGAGCGCGCGAAGCCGCCCGCGTCGCGCAGCGTGCTGCCCTTCGCGATCGGCGCCGCGGTCGTGCTCGCCGTGATCGGCTTCGTCGTCGGCTCCTCCGGCGGCGGGTCCAAGCCCGCGCCCGCGAAGGCCGCCACCGGCGTGACGGTCGCGAGCCCGGCGGTCGAGCTGCGCGGGCCGTCCGGCTGGGCGAAGTCGACGGATACGGCCACGATCCCCGGCGTCACCTACAAGGACCCGGTCGCGGTCGCCTCGGGCGGCAAGCGCATCGTTGCCGGCCAGACCGCGCCCGACGCCGGCGCCGAGAACTTCCTGCTGCTGCCGAACGCGGTCTCGCAGGCGATCGGCGGCGTGCCGAAGGCCCGCCCCGCGGTCAAGCTCCCGGGCACGGGCCAGCCGGCCTTCCGCTACGCCGACCTGCAGGTCCAGGGGATCGACGGCGGCGTCACGATGTTCGCGCTGCAGACCGCCGGCGGGGTCTTCAACGTCGCCTGCATCGGCGGCGTCTCCCCGCAGGAATGCGACTCCGCGGCGGCGTCGCTGAAGGTCAAGGGCGGCCCGGCTGTCGCCGTCGGCCCGGACGCGGGCTTCGCGACGAGCCTGAGCGGGATCCTCGGCACGCTCGGTCAGGCGCGGGCCGCCGGGCGCAAGAAGCTGGGCTCCGCCTCCGGCAACAAGGGCCAGGCCGCGGCGGCCCAGTCGGTCTCGGCCGCTTATGCGGCGGCCATCAAGCGGCTCACCGGCCTGAAGGTCCACCCGGCCGACCGCGGGCAGATCGACATCATGGGCGGGGCGTTCCAGCGGTCGAAGTCCGCCTACGCGGTGCTCGCCGCCGCCGCGCGCAAGAACAACCGCTCGGCGTACGTTCGTGGACAGAACGCGGTGCGCAATGCCGAGAAGGACGTCGCCGGGGCGATGGCAGCCCTGAAGGTGGCGGGATACGACGTGAAGGGGTAGCTGATGCAAGGTCGACAGATCGCCGTCATCGCCGTCGCGGGCCTGATCGCCTTCGCGGCCGCATTCGGCATCGGCAAGGCCGCCGGCGGCTCGAACACGACCGCCTCCGGCGCCGGCAAGTCGCAGACGGTGGCGCTCCAGTCCGCGCAGACGGGCAGCGCGTCGGTCACCGCGGTGGCCTCCGGCGGGACGCTCGCGTCGTTCAAGCCGGCCAAGAAGAAGGCGGCCAAGAAGCACTCCTCGTCGTCCTCGGGCAGCGCGACGACGGCTCCGGCCACGTCCACCGCCGCGCCGGTCCAGACGGCCGCGCCCGTCCAGACCGCTGCGCCGGTCCACACCGCCGCGCCGGTCGCCACCGCCACACCCA
>JAXDHL010000590.1:0-4718 GCA_034664525.1 Solirubrobacteraceae bacterium | reverse complement strand
CGGCGCATGAGCTCGCGCGCGACCAGGAAGCCGACGTTGTGCGGTGAGTGCGCGTAGGAAGGGCCCGGATTCCCGAGCCCCACGATCAGCCAGTCGACCGGAGCCGACGCCCCGAAGCGCACCTACGTGTCGTCGGAGGACGCTCCGCCGGCGTCCTCGCCGGCGGCCTCGGCGCCTTCGCCCTCGCCGGCGGCCTCGCCCTCGCCGACGAGCTCGGTCTCCGTCTCGATCTCCTCTTCCACCGGCTCCAGCGTCGGCGGCGTGACGGTCGCGATGACCGTGTTCTCGGGATCGTCGAGCAGCGTGACGCCCGGAGGTGCGGTGATCGCGTCCAGGCCCATCGTCTCGTTGATCTGCAGGTGCGAGACGTCGACCGTGATCGAATCCGGGATGTCGCCCGGCAGCGCCTCGATGTTGAGCTCGCGCGTCTCCTGGTTGAGCACGCCGCCCTCGACGATGCCCGGGGCCTCGTCGGCGCCGGTGACCTCGAGCGTGACGGTCGTCTGGATCGCCACGTTCATGTTGATCCGCAGGAAGTCCGCGTGCAGGATCTCGCCCCGGACCGGATGGCGCTGCAGCTCCTTGACCACGACCGGCTCCGTCTTGCCGCCGTCGAAGGACACCTCGACGACCGCGTGCGAGTGCGCGAGCGTGTTGCGCAGGATGCGGGCGTCGACCTCGAACGCGACCGGACCGCCGTCCCCGCCGTAGATGATCCCGGGAACGCGGCCTGCGCGGCGCAGGCGGCGCATCGCGCGGGAGCCGTGCTCCTCACGCTTGGCGACGTCGAGCTTCGTGGTGTCGGTAACGGCCATGGCGGTCGGCCACTCTAGCGGCCTGGCGACCCGCGGAGCGCTTTCCGCCACTCGTCCAAAGGGTCTTCCCCACGGCGGGTGGCGCGGCTACCCTCCAGCATTGTGACGCCCGATCAGGAGCTGGTGCTGCTGTTCGGGGCCCTCCACTTGGTGGCCCTGGTCTTCGCCTGCGTCCTCTTCTGGATGTTCATGCGCTCCGACACGGTGGACCCGTGGCAGCCGCCCGACGAGGACGAGGGCGGAGGCGGAGGCGGCAACGACCGGCTCTCGGATCCGCCCCGGCGTCCCGGCCCCGGTGGCGTGCCGCTGCCCGACGCGGTCCAGTCCAGCGAGCGCTTCCGCGGTCCCGGCCGGCTGGCCGACCGTCGCCAGTGGCCCGTGCGCCGCGAGCACCGGCCCGAGCGCACGCCGCACCGCACGCCCGAGCGCGTCTAGGGCGACGGATAGACCGCCGGCTCGCCGGGCACCTGCCCGGTGTACCAGCGGTGCACGTTCTCCCACGCCGGCTTGCGGGCGTGGGTGTCGTAGGTGATCAGCCCCTTCTGGTGCACGGGCGGCGCCGGGCGCGGGTTGCCGCCCGCCCAGGCCGGGCGCACGCGGAACTCGTTCAGCGCCCAATAGAGCGCGCCGCTCAGCCACGGCTTGGTCGCGAACACGCCGAGGTGGTAGTCCACGAAGTCCTGCTGGAACGACCACGTGCCCTTCTCCTCGACCGGCCCGTCGCGGTTGGCCTCCGCGCCGAACTCGGTGACCATCAGCGCCTGCTTCGGGTAGCACGCGCGAACGGCGTCCAGGTAGTCGGTCAGGCGGGTGCGGTCGAACAGCTCGCCGGACGGGCCGGGATACCAGCCGAAGTAGTCGTTGATGCCGATCAAGTCGAGCGGGCCGTATCGGGTCTGGCAGAGCGCCGACGGGTAGCCGTTGATGGCGAGCGCGACCGGCCGCGTCGGGTCGAGCGCGTGCACGAGCGCGCTCGCACGGGCGACGTAGCCGCCGACCGCCGGCCCGACCTGGGGCGACAGCTCGTTGCCGATCGACCACACCGCCACCGACGGGTGGTTGCCGTTGACCGTGATGTTCGAGGCGAGCGTGTCGAGCGCGGCCTGGCGGACCGCGGGGATCGCGAGGTAGCTCGCCTTCATCGAGTAGACGGGGATCTCCGACCACACGAGCAGGCCGCGGCGGTCGGCGAGCTCGAGCAAATCCTGGCCCGGCGGGTAGTGGGTGCGGATCATCGTGGCGCCGAGCGCCTTGGCCTCGTCGACGAGCCAGACCCGGTCGGCATGCGTGAGCGCCATCCCGCGGCCGCGGACCTCCTCGTGGTAGCCGACGCCGCGCAGCGCCGTGGGCTTCCCGTTGAAGTAGAGGTGGCCGGACTTGACCTCGATCGAGCGGATGCCGCTGTGGCCGGACCAGCCGGCGAGCTCGGTCGCGCCCGCCCGGACCGAGATCCGCACGGGGTAGAGCGCCGGGGAGGCGGGCGACCAGAGCTTCGGCTTGCGCACGGTCAGGCGGGTGACGACCCGGCGGCGCGCGCCGGCCGGCAGCTGCACGGTCCGCGCCGGGATCGCCTGCCCGCCGAACGTCCCGGACACCCGCAGCGTGCGCGCCGTGTGGTCGACGCCGTGCAGGTCGAGCTGGACGCGGACGCTCGCCCGGCACGCCGCGCACGGGAGCTCGGGCCGGACCTGGACGGCCTCGAGGTCCACGCCGCGGACGGCGCGCAGCGTCACCTCGCGGATGATCCCGCTGGAGGTGAACCAGCCACCGGAGGGGACGCCGTCGACGCTGATCCGCGACGGCGGGAAGTCGGTCGGCAGCCGGCGGGAGTCCACCCGCACCTCGAGCGTGTTGGTCCCCCGGCGCTTCACGCGGTCCAGCGGCAGCTCCCACGGCAGGTAGGCACCCGCGTGGCGGCCGATCAGGTGGCCGTTGAGGTAGACCTTCGCGCGGTAGTTGACGCCGTCGAAGTGCACGCGCCAGCCCAGCGCCTTGTCGGCGCGCGGCAGCGTGAAGCGCTTGCGGTACCAGCCGGTGCCGCCGGACATCGACGCCGGGGAGTCGTCCCCGGCGTTCCACGCGTACGGGACCGCGACCGTCTTGTACGGGCCGGACCGCGCCGCCGAGAACGACCATTTGCCACCCAGCAGCGTCCGCCCGTCGAGCCCGTCCTTGACCGCCGGGGTCGCGGCCGCGCCGGCGGCGGCGGCGTGGGCGGTCAGCGCGAGGGTGGCGAGCAGGAGCAGCGAGAGGCGACGCACGGCACCCAAGAGGTTCGCCCGCGCGCGCGGCTCACCTTCCGCAACGGCTCTCGAGCCCGATCGGGTTCGAGATCGAGACGAGCTGGACGCCCCCGCCGGTCAGCGGCCCGGAACGGCGGACGAACACGCACTGGACGACCGGATACGGGCGCTTCTGGGTCCGCCAGGCGACCCGCGCGGCGCCCTCGCGGTTGGTGAACGTGACCTGCACCGACGGCTGGAAGTTCAGGATCTGGACCGTCCCGGGGCGCGCGAGCTTGGCGGTTCGCGCGCGGGTGATGCGGGCGCACGCGGGCGAGCGGGCGCAGGTCGGCAGCTGCTTCAGGACGCCCGTGGCGTCCCCGCGCGCCTGGGCACGCAGCACGCCGAGCACGTGCGTGCGCTCGGCGCCGGGCCCGGTCAGCGCTCGGGCCAGCAGCAGCGAGATGGCGACGAACACGAACACGCCGAAGGCGATCACGAGCATCCGCTGGCGCCGGGTCACGGCGCGGGACTCTAGTGTCAGGCGCCCCGCTACAAGGTGTCCTCGGGCTCCGAGAGCTCGAGGAAGCGCGCGACCGACTGCTCGGCCCGGCCGAGCTGCTCGTGGGTGCGCAGCGCATGCTCGGCTGCGAACTCGAGGAAGTCCTCCAGGCAGGTCTCGGGGTCGTCCGGGAGCGGGTAGACGCGGGCGACGTCCTGCTGCAGGCACGCGATCCCCATCGGCGGCTTCCCCGCCGCGAGCGGCCGGGCGCCGCACACGGGGGCCACGAACAGCTGGCGGTCGGGGGCGACGAGCGCGGTCGGGAGCAGCCGGTGCGCGGGCAGCTGGATCTCGAGCGCGATCCGGGTGTCGATCTTGACCCGCGAGTTCGCGAGGTCCTCGAGCGGCTCGCGCCAGACGTCGAGGACGGTGTCGGCGCCGACCAGCGCGTCGCGCATGGCGGCCGCCTGCTCGGCGTACAGCCGCTCGGCCTCGTCGCGGTCCTCGGCGTCGCCCAGATCGAGGTCGCACGGGACGCGCAGGAGGTCGCCGGCGCCGAGCGAGGTCCCCGCGCTGTGGCGGCCGCGGGCGACGTAGGTCTGGATCGTCCCGAGGTCCTTGCGCCCGTGGAAGACGACGGTGAGATCCTCGGAGACCGGCAGCCCGGTCACCCGGAGCGCGACCGCAGCCGACGCACCGGGCTCGATGAGGGCCCTGCGGAGCAGTTCCTCGGCGTGGTGATCGTCCATGGCGGTCGGTCTCCCTTCTACCCACCATTATCGGCATCCCAATCGGCGGACACCACCTCCAACGGGCCCAACATGGCTGTACGCGGGGCCGGGTAGGGTCACCGCATGAAGCTGCTCTACAAACCCTTCGGGATCATCGCAGGCCTGATCGCGGGCTTCATCTCGACGAAGATCTTCGACTTCATCTGGTCGCGGATCGACGACGAGGAGCCGCCGGAGGCGACGACGGAGGAGGCGCCGATCGGCAAGGTGCTCGCCGCCGCCGCGCTGCAGGGCCTGGTCTTCCGCACCACCCGGGCCTACGTCGACCGCGAGGGCGCGAAGGGCTTCCGCTATCTGACGGGGTTCTGGCCGGGCGAGAAGAAGCCCGACCGGGCCTAGCAGCGACTAGGCCGCATACAGGCCTTCGATCTCCGCCTCGTACCTGGCG
>JAXDHL010000589.1:0-3734 GCA_034664525.1 Solirubrobacteraceae bacterium | reverse complement strand
CGATGTCTCGGCGCCTGACCGGAAGCGCTCACGAGATGATCGACGCGTCCGCCGGCACGTGCTTGGGCGTGCTCGGCGACGCCGAGCGCTGGCCGGAGTGGTTCAGCCGCGTCCGCCGCGTCGAGGTGCTGAACCCTCGTGCCGAGGGCACGCCCCTGCTCGTCGCCATCGAAGCCTCTGTCCTGCGCTTGCACCCGCAACTTGTGGCGACGCTCACCATGGACGGCGCGTCGCGCATCGAACTTGAGCGAGTGCCAAATCAACCCGGCGACGAGGAGGTGCTGCGGCTGACGGTGACCGTCGAGCCCCGCGGCGCGCGAGCCCTGGCCCGGGCAGACATCGAGGCGCAGGTCGATGCGCCTCGTTTGATGCCGTTACCCCACGCCGTCGCCGACCACTTCGCCGCCGAGGTGCTGCACGCGCTCGCCGGATGGTGCCTGCACCTCCGATAACCCGACGCCGTCGCTGCCCGTGCCTAGCGGCAGTGCCGCTTGTCGTCATAGCGCTCGTGCCGCCAGCTGAGGCGTACGGTAGGCCGAGGATGAGCTTGCACCTGTTCGCCGGCCTGCGTGTCCGCGACTTCGCGGCCGCCCGCGCGTGGTACGGGCAGTTGTTCGGTGAGCCGACGTTCTTCCCCCATCCGACCGAGGCGGTGTGGACGCTCGCCGACGACCGCTCCGTCTATGTCGTGGAAGCCGCCGAGGGCGCCGGGGACGGCGTGGTCACGATCTTCGTCGACGATCTCGACGCTCACCTGGCCGAGATCGCCGCCCGCGGGCTGGAGCCCGACGAGCGCGAGACGTACTCCAACGGCGTTCGCAAGGCGGTCTACCGCGATCCTGACGGCAACGAGGTCGGTCTGGGAGGCGTACCCCTCGACGCCGCGGACGAGTAGTCGTTTGTTCGACGTACCAGGCGCCCCCCTCGAGATGAGCGAAACGCCCAGGCCGACGCCAACGACGGCTGCGAATCGTCGGAAGCCGTCCACGCCGCGCCGCAAGATCTGCGGTCCCATGAGAGCCGCCCGGTGATGCGTCCCGGTGACCGGCAGAGGGTGTCGATGAGTTTTCAGCACGGGAGAGGTCGACACTGCCATGACGACGACGCACATCCTCGAAACCGCCGAGGTCGACATCACCTATGACGTCCACGGCCCGATGCCTACCGCGGACGGACGCCCACCGCTGTTGATGATCGGTCAGCCCATGACCGCCGGCGGCTTCGGCGCGTTGGCCTCGCACTTCCGCGACCGCACCGTGGTTACGTATGACCCCCGCGGCCTCGGCCGCAGCACCCGCAGAGACGGCCGGGTCGACCATTCGCCCACGGTCCAGGCGAACGACGTGCACGCCGTCATCGAGGCGCTCGGCGCGGGCCCGGTCGAGATGTTCGCGAGCAGCGGGGGCGCGGTGACGGCGCTCGCGCTCGTGGCGGCCTATCCCGACGACGTGGTCACCCTCGTGGCACACGAGCCGCCGCTCATCCCGGTGCTCCCAGACGCCGCGGCGGCCGAGCGCGCCCGCGCCGGCGTTCGCGACGCGTACGAGGCCAAGGGGTCGAGTGCCGGCATGGCGGCCTTCATGGTGATGACGTCGTGGCGAGGCGAGCTCACCGACGAGTACTTCGCCCAGCCCGCGCCGGACCCCGTCGCGTTCGGGATGGCGACCGAGGACGGCGGCTCCCGCGACGACCCGCTGCTCTCCGACCGGTCCTGGGCGGTCAGCAGCTATCGCCCAGACGCGAACGCGCTGGCCGCGGCGCCGACGCGCGTCGTGATCGCGGTGGGCGAGGAGTCCGGGAGCACCTTCACGGGACGCACGGCGGTGGCCACCGCCGAGCTGCTCGGTCAGCAGGCGACCGTATTCCCGAGTCACCATGGCGGCTTCCTCGGCGGCGAGTTCGGATACGCCGGCCAACCCGAAGCCTTCGCGCGCAAACTTCGTAACGTCCTCGACGACGACAACTGACCCGGCACTTCGCGAGTCAGACACGACGACCAGCTCACCGAGCCTCCAAAAGTCGAGCCGCCCTGGTCGGCGCAATACATGCGGTTAAACCAGCCGTCCTGTCTCGAATGCCCATGACGGGAATCCCCTGCGACATGCGGCGCTCGCGAGCAAAGAACGCTTCCGCGACGTCGGTGGACTCCGCCGCGGGCTGCCGACACCATGCAAGCTCGCCGCCATCGCCGCATAGCCTGCGGGGCATGATCGCCCGCATCTGGAAGGGCGCCGTCGAGCGCACCGACGGCGACGCCTACGCCGACTACATGGTGCAGACCGGCATCGCCGGCTACACCGCCACCCCCGGCAACGTCGGGGCGTGGATGCTCCGCCGCGACCGCGGTGAGCGGACCGAGTTCGTGATGTTCACGCTGTGGGACTCCTACGACGCGATCAAGGCGTTCGCCGGCGAGGACTACGAGACCGCCGTCTTCTACCCCGACGACGACCGCTACCTGGTCGAGCGCGACCTCACCTCGGCGCACTACGAGGTGGCGAGCTCCGCGCCGTGATCACGGCGGCGAGCACGGAGACGGCGGGCGCCGGCGCGCTCCCGTGCACGCGCCCCCCGGGACCGCTGGCAGTCGGCCCCACGGTGACGAGCCTCGCCTCGACCTGTAGGTGGGCTCAAGGCCTCCGCCAAAACCGGGGCGGCTCACAGGCTCCTCGTGTGGCGAGTGTGCGGCAAGACAGAGCCCTGGTCACGAGACCCCGGGCGCCGGCTTGGGCGTGATGGCGTCGGTCGCGGCGGTGTCGGGTGCCGACTCGTCGCCGCCCATGTCCAGGCGGAACGGCGGGTAGGCGTCGGTCATCAGCGTCGCGTAGGCGGCGACGCGGTACACCCAGCGGTTCATCCCCAGCACGAAGTCGAAGATGCTCCGCGGGTAGCGGCCACTGAACAGCAGGACGACGCCCGCGATCAGGACCAGCAGGCCGATCAGGCCGCCGCCGGAAGTCCATCCCCCATGGTTGCCGGCCGCGTTGAGGCCAGCCACGGCGCCGCCGGCGAACACGGCGACGATGAGGTATTGCGGCAGCGCGAGCAGCCACCACTTCACCAGGACCAGGCCGCGCGAGAGCGCCTGCGGGTACTCGACCTCCAACCGTGCCGGGTAATCCGGGACGTCGGCGAGCGTGAACGGCGGATAGCGGTCGGTCCCGAGCGCGCTGTAGGAGTAGAAGCCTACGCGCCAGGACCAGCGCAGCACGCCGACGTTGAAGTCGAAGATCGCGCGCGGGTAACGCCCGGTGAACAGGATCGCGAAGAACGCGACGACGGTCAGGACGACGAACGCGATCCACAGAAACACGAGCACGATGAAGTGTGGGATCACGAGGACCCACTTGACCAGCCACAGCCAGCGGCTGAGGTGGCCGTCAAGCTCCCCCTCGACTCGCAGCGGATACACGGATGGTGTGGCGTGCTCGTTCATGGCACGCGCTCCTCTCAAGGGCATGTGAGCGCCGGCGGCGCCGTCTTCAAGGTCTCCCGAGGGTCACCGCGCAGGTACTACGAGCGCGAGCGGCGATCGAGGCGGGGCTGAAACAATCCCGTCTGTCCGGGATCCAGAAGTGCCACGCACTGATCTGCTTCTGCGAGACAGCCTACTCCCTTCCGCGAGACCGCTCCGAAAAGCTGATCCGGACCCTCCGGCGATCGTAGGCAGGAGAGTCGTGTCGGGTCGGACCCTGGCGGGCCACACCGGGCTAAAACAGGAGCGACCATGCACG